>JAYFQB010000266.1:0-5781 GCA_034927385.1 Anaerolineaceae bacterium
GATAACGGGGATATTGACTTCCAACTGGACGGCTTTCTGAAGGGAGTGGCGAGTGAGGGTGTAACGCTCGTGCTGCCAACGCTTTTCAGTGCAACCGGCGAAGGCGAGGGAGCATTGGACGTCCTCCGCAAGACCGCCAGCCGCGTTGGCAAGCCGCAGAACGGCGCAAATGTAGCAGGCGTGCACTTTGAGGGACCCTACCTGAATAGAGTCGGAGAAAAAGGCACCCGCCCCAAAACTCCAACAATCAACCTGGACTTCGCCCGCCGCGCGATCGAGGCTGGCGGCGGTCACCTCACCATGATGGGGTTGGCGCCGGAACTGCCAATGGCAAAAGAGCTGATAGACCTGCTAACGGAAAATGGCGTCATCGCCGCGTTCACTCACACAGACTGCAATTCAACCCAGGCATTTGCCGCGTTTGAAAATGGCATCACCGTAGCGACGCACCTTTGCAACGTCATGACTGGCATCCACCATCGGGACGTTGGTGGGTTGGGCGCGGCTTTGCTGGATGAACGCGTTACCTGTGAACTGATTTGTGACGGATTGCACGTCTCAAACCCGATGATCGAAATTGTTATGCGTGCTAAATCACACGACAAAATCATGCTAATCTCGGACTGCACCGGCTACTCTGGCGCGCCAAGCGGCACCTACCGCGGCTTTTTGGGACATTCCGGCGAAGTGATCGTAGATGATCTTGGATTTGTCCGTGAACCGGGCGGACGCCTGCGCGGCAGCAGCAAACCCGTGCTCTACGGTATCGGGAATCTCGTGGAAAACATCGGCATTGATATCCAAGACGCACTAAAGATGGCAGCGCTGGTGCCTGCCCGAAAATATGGCGTCGGAGATAAAAAAGGATCTCTGAAAATAGGAAAAGACGCTGATTTTGTTGTCATCAGCGATGATTACAAAGCCCTTGAAACCTATGTGGAAGGTCGCAAGGTGTTCGACCGGGCTCTTGAAGGGGACAAGATCTTCAACCAGCGCATGGTAGAGACCTTAATGAGGTGAGTATGATCAAAGCGGCAACATCAACAAGCTATGTAACTCCGCAGGAACCCTGCTACATGGGCGGCTACGGAATGCGCACGGAAAAGTCGGAAGGGGTTCTGGACGAGCTCAAATGCACGGCACTGCTCCTGGAGGTCGAAGGAAAGCCGATCGTCTTCTGCGATGTGGAGATCCTGATAATTTCACCCGAAATCGTGGGTGCGGTCAAGGATAGGCTCCTGGAAAAATACGGTATCCAGCCCGATTTTGTCACTATCGCTACCACCCATACCCACGCCGGACCAGAAATTCGCTCCGAGCGCCTGCCGATGTTTGATGAGAACACCGACGGCGCCTTCTGGCAGCGATACCAGGAATTCCTGAAAAACCAGATTTTTTCAACGATCGCGGCATGTTTTGAAAGCGAGCGTGTGGAAGTTGACGCCTGGTATCGCACGGTGAAAATTGAGGGGCTGTATGGCAACCGCAATGGGATCGGCAAGCCCGAGGATAAAGATGTTACGCTTATTGCCTTCAAAAGGGGAAGCGATGTGGTTGGAGCAATCGTAAACATCTCCTGCCACCCAACCGTGCTCGGCGCGCAAAACATGCAGATCAGCAGTGACTTGTTGGGCTACATCAGCCGGGGCGTCAAAGAACAGCTTGGAGTTTACCCTCTGATGATGCAGGGTGCCTCGGGGGATATGAGCAACCGCAACTACCGTCAGGGTCACGACGCCAAGGAGCTGGCTCGTACGGGAGAAGGCATCCTGGCGCAGCTCTTCGCGAAAGACGACCTTGCTCCGCTTAGCCTAAACGCGCCGGAAGTTGAGACATACCACTGGGAAACCACCTACCCCGTAGACAAACCAGCTCTCAAAGAGCTCCAGGAACAAATCCGAAAGCAGATGGAAACCGAAGACAATTATGACAAGCACAAGATCCTGCTCTCGTCAGTCTATGCCATCGACCAAAAATTAAAAACCGATCAGATTTCAGCCTGCTTCAATGCGGCAATCATTCGCTTGGGCGATATTGAAATCTGCAAGCAACATGGCGAACTGTTCTCGCGCTTTGGAATGCAAATCAAGGCAGCCAGCAAGGCGAAACTCCCACTCATATGGGGCTATGCCGATGATTATGGCGGTTACCTTGCGGATGAGGGCGAATACGGCAAAACCTACGAAAGTATCATGTCGCCGATGCCGAAAGGCGCTTCAGAAGAAATCACAGCAGACCTCGCCTGGTTAATGGCGGGAAGAATGGAGTAAAAAATGACGTATGCAAGCGAATACCTCGAAAATGTGGAAGGTATCCTTGAGCAAATCAAGGCAAATCAGCCGCAATACCGCGAAACAGCCGCTGCGATCCTGGCACAGGTCAAAAAAGGCGGGATGATATTTCCCTTTGGCACCGGTCACGGACATCTGCTCGCGCTTGAAATGTTCTATCGCGCCGGCGGCATGGTGCGGGTCAACCCTATCCTGACTGAAGAACTCATGTTACATAAATCTGCGACTGGCTCCTCCGCCTTTGAACGCAGTGAGGGCAAGGCGGAACCGCTGCTGAATGAATACAATGTTGGCGATAAGGACGTCGTGATCGTGTTTTCAAACAGCGGCATCAATCCGCTGACGATTGAGATGGCGTTAGGCGCAAAGGAACGCGGCGCTCTGACTGTGGCTCTGACCAACCTAAACCATTCCCGTCCGCTGCAAAGCCGGCACCATTCTGGGCTCAAGCTTTACGAAATTTGCGATTTTGTGCTCGACAACTTCGGTGTTTTGGGCGATGCTTGTGTGGAAGTGGCTTCGGGGATCAAAATTGGGCCTACGTCCACAATCGCCGGTGCCGCAATTGTGCACACCCTGACAGCCATGATGGTCGAGATGGCAGAGGCGGACGGCTATGACCTTGAGCTCTACACCTCCGGGAACGTCCCCAACGGGCACGAACGCAACCTCTACCTGATCGAGAAATACAAAGATATTATCAAAAGCCTTGGCGCGTAACGCGCGGTCACCATCGGAAGGAATTGCTTTGGACAGACAATTTATCAAAGAAAATATCAAGTTGGCTGCTTTTGACCTGGATGGTACCATCCTGGCAAAAAGTTTCATTACCGAGCCAACCAAGAACGCCATCTCGCGCCTCGCCGAAAGCGGAATCAGAACGATCGTGGCTACCGGTCGGCATATGTTCCAGCTGCCGCCGGCAGTGCACGAAATCGCTGGTTTCCAGACCGCTATCGGCTCTAATGGCGCTATGATCGGCAACATCCGTACGCATGAACTCTACTTTTTTGACGGTTTCAACGTGGAAACCGCCCTAAAGTTTCTGCGGTGGCTGCCTACCATTACCAATTCTTTCCACATTGCCTTTCAGGATGGCTCCGGCTACCTCATGAAAGGGGAGCTCGAGCGGTTGTTAGATTTGCAGCCAAATGAAGTCGAGCGGGAGAAATCCGAGCGGGAATACCGGCGGGTTTATACCGTCCTTGACGACCTCGACCATGTTGAACAAACTATAAAGCCCGTGGCAAAGTTTGGCTTTAGGATGGCGCGGGGCGAGGATGTTCCTGCAGCGGTCCGCATGGTAAAAGAGACTTTCGGTTTCGAAGCCGCGGTAACCGATTACCAGACGATTGAAGTCACCAAGGCGGGCGTGACCAAAGCCGCGGGCTTGGCGCGCGTCTGTGAACACTATGGGCTCACGACTGAAAACGTATTGGTCTTTGGCGATAGCGGGAACGACGTGGACATGATGAGAGTTGCTGGTTACGCCGTCGCGATGGGCAATGCTTTTCCGGAAGTGAAGGCAATTGCAGACCAGGTTACGGAAAGTATTCACGAAGACGGAGCGGCGAACGCGATTCATCGATTGTTTGGCTTGTGAAGGAGAATAATGACAGTTCAACCCTCTGAAATTAAGAAACTAAAAACAGAACAACGCAACCCTGCCACGTTGGATGTGGACTTGCTGCCAACGCTGGGGATGGTGCGAATGCTGAACGATCAAAACAGGGTTCTGGCAGACGCGGTGGATGAACAAGCTGAGCAGATCGCCAAAGCGGTGGACCTCATAACGGAACGCATGCGCCGCGGCGGACGGCTCATTTACCTTGGCGCGGGGACGAGCGGCAGGCTTGGCGTGATGGATTCTTCTGAAATCCCACCGACCTTTTCGATGCCTCCTGAGGGCGTGGTTGGCGTGATTGCTGGTGGTGAGGTCGCGCTCAGGGGGGCGGTGGAACATGTTGAGGATGACGCTCTGGCTGCGGTTGAGCAGCTAAAGGCGCTTGGTGTGTACCAAAACGATGTCGTCTGTGGGATCGCCGCCAGCGGACGCACGCCGTACGTGATTGGCGGGTTGGATTACGCCAGGAGCGTCGGCGCGGGGACGATCAGCGTTTCCAATAATAAACAAAGCGAAATTGGAAGGCATGTGGATGTCGCGATCGAAGTCGAAACCGGACCCGAAGCGCTTTCCGGCTCAACCCGCCTAAAAGCAGGTACAGCCCAAAAACTGGTATTAAACCTGCTCTCAACCGGAACAATGATCCAACAAGGCAAGACCTACAGCAATCTGATGGTGGATGTCAAAGCTACGAACGAGAAGCTGCAAGCTCGCTGCCTGAACATCCTGCGCGAGATTTTCCCCGAAACAGACACCGAAAAACTGGCGCAAGCCCTCGCAAGCGCAAATGGCAGCGTGAAACTGGCGGCTGTCATCATCAGGACCGGGCTGCCGGTTGAGGATGCCAGGGCTGTGCTGGAGCGCAACGACGGGCATCTGCGCAGGGTTTTTGGGGAGGCGTAGGTTGCTCGCGAAAACCGTAATCATACCTGCCAAGGGAAGGGCGGAAGTTGTTGAGGAACAGCTCGACACCAGCAACCTGCAGCCCAATGAAGCAATCATCCAGGCAGAAGCGAGCATGATCAGCGCCGGCACGGAACTCTCGCGCGTCTTCGAGATTAAGAAAGGCTTCAGTTACCCTGTCCGGCCGGGATACTCGGCGGTCGGAAAGATTTTAGCAAAAGGCGGAGGACTGACTGACCTCAAGGTCGGCGACAGAGTCTTTTACACTGGACCGCACACTTCGGTCTGCCGCTTTTCGCGCGGCACTCGCACGCAAGGACCGATGATCTTCAAGCTCCCCGAAGGCATTGAAGCAAGAGAAGGCACACTGATCACCCTGGCGCTGGTGGCAATCAGCGGCGTGAACAGTATGGAAGTGCGCCTTGGAGATCGTGTTGGCGTCTTTGGCATGGGGATGATCGGGCTTCTGGCGGCGGTAATGCTCCGCAAGCTCGGTGCTGATGTGGTGGCAATTGACCCCGTGCCAGAAAGGTGCGCTCTGGCGCAGCAAATGGGCGTCACACAAATCCTGGACTGCCCGGCGGAAGAACAGCTGGCGCAGCTTCAGGCACGCTTTGGTGGTCTGGATGGAGCGATGGACGTGACCGGCGCCGCGCGCGCGATCGAGACAGCGGTTTTGGCTTGCAAAAAATATGGACAGGTGGCACTGCTTGGAACGCCTCGCGCGGCTTGCACTCTGGACGTAACCCCGATGCTAAACGCCATCCATATGCGCATGCTGCGCGTTACAGGAGCGTTCAACAGCCTGGAACCGGTGTTCGAGAGCGAGGGCATGCGTCTGAACGTATCACGCAACTTCGAAACGATCTGCGGTATGATCTTGAGCCGCGAATTGCCGGTTTCGTGGCTGATTAGTCATGTGATCAACCCCGAAGAAGCGGAAAGAGCTTATCACGGTTTGAT
>JAYFQB010000332.1:0-6700 GCA_034927385.1 Anaerolineaceae bacterium
ATATTGACACCCATGATATTTCCCCAAGCTTTCAGTTTATCCAGGCTGATATCGATGCCAGAATTGATCGACTGCTTGATGATCACCCGTTCCACTCCAGGCATGGCTTCGAATTGAGAAACCACATCCGGCGTGATTTTCTTGATATCATCCTCCGTTATCATGGTCATTCCGTTTGCGGACATATTGGGATAGCCGGGATAAACCTCAATATTGCTTAGATCGTTGATGCCCCAGAGCTGACTGGTGGCGCTTTCCTGCAGACCGGCACCTAACGAAATCAGAGTCACTACTGCTGCAGTGCCGATGATGACGCCAATAGCGGTCAGGATGACCCGTCCTTTACGCCTTTTCAGGTTATCTACAATTAAACTTAACAAATCAACTAAGCGCACAACACACCGTCTTCTTCCACTTATGGATATTTGCTTTTACGGAGATTTCATTCCGCCATCATAGATAGGAACTGATTCCTCGTAGATTGAGGAATCGGTGCTATTGGAGCTGGTGCCAAAACCAAAGAAACCTTTGATGGCGTTCCAGATTTTGGCAAAAAAGCCAGGTTCCTTCACTGGTTCGTTGGGGAGCGGATTGGGATTCATCGGATCGACCATAACCGGATTGCCGTTTTCGTCCAAAACAGGATTGCCGTTTTCATCCAACAATGGGTATGGTTCCAGGGCGGGAATTTCGGGCATGACTTCGAGCTGAAGCTGGCTGTTATAGGTTCGTAATTGGTTGAAATCATCGGTGTAGCGGATTTCAAGATTGATAGTTGTAGCGCCTTCCTGATACGGCGTGAACATCGGGTCAACCGTAAAGTAGCCGCCGGAATCCAGCGTGCCCACAAGCACAGAGTTATTGCTCATTTCACCATTTTCGGAGGTGACGACCACGTTGCCAAGAACAACTGATTTCCGTGACAGGTTGGTGATCTGGATGGGAAGCGAGCCCATCTGCCCCACGTAGAACATGCCTTCGACCGAGTTATAGAACGTGATTTCCAACTGGGGCAGCGAGTAGACCAGCAGAGTGATTACCTGGTCATCAATAACGCGGTTTCCTTTGGCGTCGGTGTAGACAAAAGAGAGTTTCAAGGGGTAAGCGCCAGGCGTTGCGGTGACGTTGACCACAAAGTCCTGTTCAGAGGATAGGTTGGCGCCGAGAGCCACATCTCCAAGTAAAACCACATTGGATTTGCCAATTGGTGCAAAGACGGAGACATCTCCCGAACCGCCGCTGACGCCATTCGCGTGGGGAGTGCCTTCCGGATTAGTGCTGATTGTAGAGCCGCCATACACCAGGGACACATTGCGCGCCATCTCGGTGCCGGCATTGCGGACAGCCAATGTCAGCTTGAAGGTTGATCCTGGCTGCAATGATTCGAGGTCGGTCGAGTAGTTGTCGACAACCATCTGGGCGCGTTTTACAGCCGAGGGCGTGGCAGTGGCAGATGTAGATCCTGTGCCGCCGGTTTGGTTGATGGTGATTGTGAAGATGAAGGTATCTGAGTACTGATTTACGCCAGTTGGATCTGTGTAAGATACTGTAGCCGTAATCAGACCAGAATACATCCAGGTAGACATGTCGTTGACCTTGAATGTGTGCGTGCTAGTGACAAAATTTCCATCAAGGCTACCATCTGGTCCACTCGCACGTGCATCAACTTCATAAAAAGTAATTACAGAGCCATCCAGAGGGTCAAAGGTCTGAGATGAGAAGGTCATCACGATGTTGTTAGCGTGGGCTTTACCATTATTTGCGAGAGTAAAATTCAACCCAAAAGTTCCATATGGATTGACACTTTTCTTGCCATCTCCGGTATCATAGCTGGCGATGTAAAGCATTGGACGCTCAGTCACTTGCTGTAGGATGTTTTGGGGAACGTACCCGGCGGGATGGACAACATCGCCATTATCCGGGACGTAGTTCCAGGGGGCGGCGGTTGGCTGGGATTCCGCTGGCGGATCAACCCACTGGGCTTTAGCCTGCTGGTTGAGGAGCGGCAGCAGCGCCAGCACAAGGATCATGAAAATTACCAGGAAGATTTGCGTGTTTCGTTTCATTTTTTGCCTCTATGAGCTTATTAAGTTTGAGTCCATGTATTGTTTTTCGTCCACCCTGCGCCCATCCATCAGAAAGATGCGGTGTGTGGCATAGTTAAGCATGCGTGGGTCGTGACTGGCTACCATGATGGTTTTGCCGGCTTTGCAGAGCTCATCCAGCATGGTCATAATCGCCTGACCGCTGGAGGTATCCAGGTTGCCAGTTGGTTCATCGGCGAGGATCATCGGCGGATCGTTAACCAACGCACGGGCAACCGCCACACGCTGCTGTTGACCACCGGAAAGCTCCGTGGGTTTATGACCAATGCGTTCCTGCAGACCAACTTTTACCATCAAGTCTTCGGCGCGTTCAAGACGATTTTTCTTCTTTACTCCGGAAAACCGCAGAGGGAAAGCGACGTTTGCCTCGGCGGTCATGTTTGCTACCAGGTTGAAACTCTGAAAGATAAAACCGATTTTGTTGCGGCGATAATCTGCCAGCGCGTTTTCATCCATCGCGTCGATTTCCAGCCCGTCAACCAGGATTTTTCCTGAAGTAGGCCTATCGAGCCCGCCTACCAGGTAGAGCAATGTGCTTTTGCCCGAACCACTGGGACCCATGATCACGATAAAAGAACCGCTTGGAAAGCTCAGCTCCAAGCCATCCAGGGCATGGACTTCGGTTTCGCCCATTTTATATGTTTTTCTTAGGTCGATCGTTTGAATAAAGTTCTCAGCCATAAAGATGTTCCTTTAGAAGTAAAAACCTGCTCCCCCAGCGCTCAACCCACTCAACAGACTGCTTAGCAAGTTGGGTATACCTTGCAACAGCAGCATGATCAGGACGGCGATAATGGTTGTGATAATTGCTTTGTTTTTCTTTAGACCCGAGAGAAGCAGCGATCCGATAATCAGGAGAGCCAGAAAGAAGACCCAATAGATGTCAATATTCCCCAAAATGCCGCGCAGATACGCGGAGAAGCCTTTCGCCTCTGCATCAACCAGGTTGGAAAGTCCCGGGTTCTCGACAAGGCTTCTGCTGCCTCCAACCACGAAAAATTTCACCAGCTCACGCAGCCCAAAAGGTACCATCGCCCAGGCGACCAGATTACCAATTTTCATGCGCGACGCGCGGCTTCCAGCCAAGGTGAGAGCCAGGTAGAGGATGCTTGCCATCAACATGCTGAAGACCAGGTAGCCCAGGATGCCAAAAAGCGAAGGGAAAAGGATCATAAAGATCGGTGAGGACTGGTTGGCTTGCGCCTCAAGATATTGCTGCTGCTGGTCCTCGGACCACCACTGAAAGTCATCCGGGAGAGTTGCCCCCGATTGGAGCTGTTGGGTCTTGATTGGCGCGGCAATCAGCACAGCAATAACCACCATGATGCAGATAAAGAGCAAGGGCGTCAGCTTGTTGGGCACGTCTTCCGCCGTGACTTTGGAGAGTGTCGCGCGCGGTTTGTAAAACATTTGGAAAAGCCACTTAAAATGACCCTTTGATGATTTCTTCTCTTTTTTTAGTTTCTCGTTTTCCATACGCAATCTTAATAAACCTGTCTTTTCAGTTCTAATAATAGACGCCTGGCTTCGTGAATTAGTTCCAACCAATTCACTTCCATTTTTAGTTAGTGTACCCTAATATGATTTCAAGGGATGCAAGGCGATAGGGTAACTTATTTCTTATGCCCTATAAGTATATGCCTCAGAACCCCATGTTTCCCCCGAAATAACTATAATAAGTTCAATTGTAACCAAAGGAGGTTTTTGTGAAAGAAAAAATCCGCAATAAAATTGACCAACTGCACGCCAAAGGTGCACATTATGTTGATGCCCGATGGTATCCACGGGAAGATAGCAACTTTCTCTTTATGTGGAATGGCAACCTGAAGGAGAATAATGCTTCCAGCCAGAACGGTATCGGTGTGCGCGTGCTTTATAACGGTGCCTGGGGTTTTTCCGCTTCTTCCGATCTCTCTGATCCTGACGCGATTTTCGAGAAAGCTTTTGATAACGCGCGGATTGCCTCGCAAAGGGTGACTTTCCCGATCCGCCTGGCAGAGAAAGAAGCCACTGTAAGCAGTTTCACCAGCCCCAATCGGATCGACCCTTTTACGGTTGGTTTGGATGAAAAAGTGGCTTTCCTGCAGAAGATGGATGCCGCGCTGAACCAGCCAGGAGTCGTGCAGCGGTTTGGCATGCTTGAGTTTGTGCGGAAACAAATCATATTCATGGATTCTGAAGGGTCGGAGATCGAGAAGAACATCATCGAGGTCTTCCCATCCATTCAAGCCATGGGGATCGATAAGGATGGCGGCATGCAGAGCCGCAAATATCTGCCCGGACGCACTGGACCAACCCGGGGCTGGGAAAGCGTCAATGAAACAGATTTCCTCGCCAATGCCGAACGGATTGTCAGTGAGTTGAACCAGGTTCTGGTCGCGGATGACGCGCCCAATGGAAAGATGTCAGTTATTCTGCTGAACGGGATTATGTTCCTGCAAACTCACGAGACCATCGGGCACGCACTGGAGCTGGACCGGATTCTCGGATATGAGCTTTCGTTTGCGGGCGGTTCGTTTGTCCGCCTGGAAGACTTCGGCAACCTGCGCTATGGCTCCAAAAAGCTTACCGCACGAGCCAACGCGTTGGAACCCAACAGCCCCGGCAGCTTCGGCTTTGATGATGACGGCGTGTCGGCGCAAGACAACCTCCTGATCGATAAAGGCATTCTCGTCGGTGCGATCACCGGACGCCAGATGGTGGAGGAAGCCAACGCGAAAGCCAAGAAGCAAATCTTTGAAGGGTCCAGCGGTGCCAACCGAGCGACCTCTTTCTATCGGGTGCCGATTGAACGGATGACGAATATCAATATCGACCCGGGGACGGACGGCAGCCTGGATGAGATCATCGCCAACACCAAGTATGGCGTGGTGCTGGACGGTGATAAGAGCTGGTCGATTGGTTCCAACCGCGAGCAGTTCCATTTCGCCTGCGACATCGGCTGGCTGGTTGAGGATGGTCAAAAGAAACAGGTGGTGAAGAACCCAACTTACCGCGGTGAAACCCTGCCTTTTTACAACTCGCTTAGTGCGGTGGGTGATGAAAGCACCTGGAACGTGCATTATGTGGAAAACTGCGGGAAAGGCGCGCCAAATCAGATCATGCAGCTTGGGCACGGAGTGCCAGTCTGCCGCTTTGATAACGTACAGGTAGGAGAGTAAGATGAGCAACCAGGTCATTGATTTATTACTGAAGCTGCGCCAGGCAGCCTTGAAAAGAAGCCTTCAGGTATTGGTTTCATATCACGAAGAGGATAGTTACTTAATGCGGTTCGCTAACTCGGCGATCTCGCTGAATACCAACGAACACCTGATCTCCCTGGATTTCATCGCTTTTGACGGCCGAAAAAAGGCAAGCTATAGCATGATTGTTGATCCTTCCATCTTTGAGAACATGGAAAAGGGGCTGGACATCCTGGCTGAGCTGCTGCCGCATGCCCAACCGCTCAGTTACGACCCCACTTTCCCAGTCTATGAAAAAGACACGATTGACGAACGCGCCTTCGACGCCGGGCTGGCTGGTCTTACGAATGAAGAACGCCTGGCATACTTCAACACGCTCGGCGAGGGTTTGGAGAATGATGACGTGAAACTGAGCGGTATCTTTAGCAGCGGCACCACCACCACAGCTCAGATCAGCACAGCGAACGAACATTTTCAGTATTTTCGCTCAACTGACGCGCAGATTACTGCGGTTTTGTCTTCCGAAAGCCTCAAGTGGGAAGTCAACGCAGAGCAAAGCGCGCAAAAGAAAAGCGATCTGGACGCAGAGGGCTTGCATGCGGACCTCGCGCTGCTGGTTAACCATTACCAGGAAGACCAGGCGGTTCAGTTGCCGGTCGGAAAATATACAGTGGTCCTTGGTCCAGCGGCTACCGCTGAACTCACGAACATGATGACCTACTATGGCATGACTGGCGGCGCCTTGATGCAGGGTTATTCATTCCTCAAGGAAGAGGACAGCGGCAGTTTGTTGTTTTCGGAGCAGATCAACCTGACGGATGATCCACGCGAAGTCGGGATCTACGGTCAAAACGCTGATCGCTTTGGGCTGGAAAGAAAGCCCTTCCCGCTGATCTCAGCTGGACGGTTCCAGGCGTTTATGTGGGACCAGGATTCGGCGGATGAGTTTGACAAAGCTCCCACCGGGCATGACGTCAGCCATACCAGCCTGGTGATGCAAGGCGGCGATAAGTCGGTTGCCTCGCTGAAGGAGCTGTTGGAGATGCCGCGCGAAGAAGACCTACTCTATATTCCGTACATCCATTACATGAACGTGGTCAACCCTACCCAGGGTATGGTTACCGGTTCGAGCCGCTTTGGTGCATTATTTCTGAAGAAAGACGGCAGTATCCAGGTGCCATATAACGTGCGTCTGACACAAAAATTTACCGATTTCTTTGGGGAGAGGGTGCAATGGCTGAGCAAAGAAGAAGTTGCGTATAACGTCTCCAGCAGTTATGGTCGGCGAGATCCGACCGCGCTGAAACTGCCCCGCTTTATCTGCGTTAAGGAGATCGAGGTATCGCACTCCAACCCGTCATACTAAACCACGGCTCAGTTTTTCAGCCAACGGATGTTTTTTCCCGGAGGGGG
>JAYFQB010000305.1:0-2502 GCA_034927385.1 Anaerolineaceae bacterium
GACAAGGTCAGTTTTTTGTAGGGCGGAATCCGCCTCTGTTGCGGACTCCGCCGAATGGGTTTTAGCACAGCGGCGTGGTGAACCTTTGGAAAAAGACACAAGTGCACGCGAACGCCAATCAGCCCTACGATTCTTTAATTCCTCCGAAGAACAAGCATGAGGGGGGTGAATATCAGGGCAGACACAGGGGTCTGCGCCTACGCCTAAAAATAACCGGATGTAGGGGTAACCCCATGTTGTTACCCGCTTGCTTATGTGCGTGGATGGATGCATTTTAGGGCAGACACAGGGGTCTGCCCCTATGCCTTTAAAATCCCAGAGGTAGGGGTAACCCCCCGTGGTTACCCGCCTGGTTTGTGCATGGAGGGCTAGACCCGCGGTTGCAGCTCAGGGCGGACACAGGGGTCCGCCCCTACGCCTTTAAATTCTCAGATGTATGGTTTCCTACCTGCTTTCATGCATGGGGGTGGTGCAAATTACGCTAATGTTTGGAAGTTCTTAGAACAAATGATATAATAATTGTTTGGAGATTTACCAGAATATGCCGACTGATAACCTGCGCGTGGTTGGCGCGCGCGAACATAATTTAAAAAATATTACCGTGGAAATTCCGCGGGATAAGCTGGTGGTGATGACCGGGCTTTCAGGCTCGGGCAAGAGCTCGCTGGCGTTTGACACCATTTTTGCCGAGGGGCAGCGCCGCTATGTGGAGTCCCTTTCTTCCTATGCTCGTCAATACCTCGGGCAAATGGATAAACCCGACGTCGACTCAATCGATGGGCTTTCCCCTGCTGTTTCGATTGACCAAAAATCCACATCCAACAACCCACGTTCCACCGTTGGCACGGTCACCGAGGTGTACGACTATTTTCGCTTGCTTTTCGCCCGGGTTGGCATCCCCCACTGCCCTGTTTGCGGGCGTGTCGTCCAGAAGCAATCCGCCCAGGAGATTGTCGAAACCATCATGAATCTGCCGGTTGGATCGCGCCTGCTGGTGCTCGCGCCGATGGTGCGGGAACGCAAGGGCACTTATCAGGCACTTTTTGATGAGATCGGCAAAAGCGGCTTCACCCGCGTTCGTGTGGACGGCTTGGTCTTCAACCTCGACGAACAGATCGAAATCGACCGCTACAAAAACCACACCATCGAAGCTATCGTCGACCGTCTGGTGATCAGCACCCCCGAATCCGAAGAGGATCGGCTCAGCATGATTTCCCGCCTGACCGACTCCATCGAAACCGCCCTCCGCTATGGCGAAGGCTACATAACCGTCCACAACCTCAGTTCAGACCCCCCGGAAGACATCCAGTTTTCCGAAAATCTCGCCTGTCCTGAGCATGGTTCGCTGTTGATCGAAATTGAACCGCGAACCTTTTCCTTCAACACTCCCCACGGTGCCTGCCCGGTCTGTCAGGGTTTGGGGGCGATGGAAGAAGTCAACCCTGACCTCCTCATCCCCGACAAAACTGTCACCCTGCGCAATGGCGCGATCGCCATGCCGGACTGGACTCCAAGGGAAGTTGGCGGCTACTCATGGCAGATGGTGGAAGCCCTGGCGAAACACGCCGGCTTCGACGTCGACGAACCCATCAGCACCCTGACCAAAGCCCAGCTAAACCTCCTGCTCTACGGTACCAATGGCGAGGAAATCCAGGTTGAGTATCTCGGCCGTTCAGGTCGCCACAGCACTTTTAACACACCCTTCGAAGGGGTAATCGGCAACATGATGCGCCGGTACAAAGACACCGATTCCGAATGGATCCGTGCCAAAATCGGCGCTTTTATCTCCCTTAAACCCTGCCCGGAATGTCACGGCAAACGGTTGCGCAAGGAAGCCCTTGGCGTCACGGTTGACGGGAAAAACATCATCCAGGTTACCGAATGGTCGGTCAAGAATACGCTCGAATGGGTCGTGCGGCTGATGGACGAGAGCCAGTCGGTTCTCTCCCGGCGCGACATGGTCATCGCGGACCGCCTCCTGCGCGAGATCAAAGCCCGCCTCGGATTCATGGTGGACGTGGGTCTGGATTATCTGACGCTCGAACGCTCGGCGGTTTCCCTCTCGGGCGGCGAAGCCCAGCGCATTCGCCTCGCGACCCAGGTCGGTTCAAAACTGATGGGCGTTCTCTATGTTCTGGATGAACCTTCCATCGGTCTCCACCCCCGCGATAACAGCCGCCTGCTCGAAACGCTAAAAGGCTTGCGCGACCTCGGCAACACCCTGCTTGTGGTGGAACATGACGATGAAACCATCCGCTCAGCCGACTGGGTGATTGATCTCGGTCCGGGCGCGGGCGAAAACGGCGGTTACCTGGTGGCGGAAGGCACACCCCAGCAGATCGAAACAGCCCCAAACTCCATCACCGGAGCATATCTGAGCGGCAGGAAGTTCGTTCCGATCCCCGCCGTCCGCCGCAATGGCAGCGGGCAGAGCCTTCGCGTGATCGGCGCGCAGGAGAATAACCTTAAGAACCTGACAGTCGACATCCCCCTTGGCAAGTT
>JAYFQB010000223.1:0-2376 GCA_034927385.1 Anaerolineaceae bacterium
GCGGGTGCGGGAGTGGCAGATGGTTACCGTGGCATTTGCTTTGACGAGCAGCAGGGCAACCGGCATGCCAACGATGTTGGATCTTCCCAGAACCACCGCGTTCGCTCCGCTCAGTTTTGCTCCGGCACGTTCTAAAAGCACCATGCAGCCAGCGGGGGTGCAGGGGATGAAAGCTGGCTCACGACCTTTTTGTGCCAGGCGTCCGATGTTGATCGGGTGGAAACCATCAACGTCCTTGTTGAGGTCAATCACTGAGAGGACTTTTTCTTCATCCAGATGGCGCGGCAGAGGGAGTTGTACAAGGATGCCATTAACGGAGGGGTCCGCGTTCAGGCTGCGAACCAAGGACTCTACATCTTCCTGTGAGGCATCTTCGGGAAGTTTGTGGCCAAAGGAGTTGATCCCCACCTCGGCACAGGCTTTTTGCTTGTTACGGACATACACCTGAGATGCCGGGTTTTCCCCTACCAGAACCGTCGCAAGACCAGGGACTGGGAGCCCGTTTTCCTGGCGCTTTTCGACTGCGATTCTTACTTCGTCTCGAATTTCCTGCCCAATTTGTTTTCCATCGATGATATTCGCGCTCATATAAGCCTCCGTGGGTGATTATACCCGAAAGAAAGGTATAATTTCGGCATGCCCACACTATCCACTCCCCTGATTATTGGTATTGCTGGCGGTTCTGGCTCGGGAAAGACCACCATGGCTCACAGCATTCTGGATGCTATTGGTGAAGACAGAATCGCGTTCCTGCCGCATGACGCTTACTACCGGGACCAAAGCAGCAAATCTTTCGAAGCACGCCTGCAGGTCAACTACGATCATCCCGATTCCCTTGAAACGGAACTGCTGATCAAGCACATTCAGGCGCTCAAACGAGGCGAAGCTGTGGACCTGCCTGTGTATGATTTTAAGATACACACCCGGGCGGATCGTGTTCAGCATGTGATGCCAAAACCGATCATTTTGGTGGAGGGGATCCTCATTTTTGTTGAGCCCAAGCTGCGCAATTTGTGCTCGATGAAGCTCTTTGTGGATACCGACCAGGACATCTGTTTTATCCGACGTTTGCAGCGGGATGTGACCGAACGCGGTCGTACGGTTGAGTCGGTTATCGAGCAATACATGAAAACGGTGCGTCCGAGTTTCATTGAATTTGTGGAGCCTACGAAACGGTTTGCGGATGTGATTATTCCTGAAGGCGGCCAAAACACGGTTGCGGCTGAAATGGTTATCTCGAGGCTTAAGGCGCTTTTATCGGGATGAGCGTGGAAGACAAGCCCGGCTTCACAAAACCACAGGTCATTCTTCGTATTTTGCTGCTGGTTTTTCTGATAGGCGGCACGGTTCTATTAATTCTCAATCGCGACCAAATCCAACATCTCGAAGTCTACGGGTATCCGGGCATCTTTTTGGTTTCGCTGCTGTCGAATGCCACGATTCTGGTGCCGCTGCCAGGGGTGATGATTACTTCGGCTGCCGCGATGGTCTTTAACCCGTTTTGGGTGGCGGTTGCATCGGGGGCAGGGGCCGCACTTGGGGAGATTTCCGGGTATCTGGTGGGTTTCAGCGGGCAGCCTATGCTGGCTAAGTCGCCAAAAATCCAACGCCTGGCGGCATGGATGCAAAGGAATCAGTCATGGACGATCTTCCTGCTCGCTTTAATCCCGAATCCATTGTTTGATATGGCTGGTTTCATTGCCGGGGCTTCCCACATGCCCATCTGGAAGTTTCTGCTTTTTTGCCTGCTGGGAAAGGTAGCCAAAATGCTCGTGTTTGCTTACCTTGGGGCAGGTATTCTGGGGATTTTCCGGTAGAGCGGGACTTCTCGCGGGCGGTGTGCTTTCGCGCACAAACAACCCGCGCCTGTGTATAATCGTGACATGAAAAATTGGACGGATTTGGTAAAAGAACACCTCGGGATTACCCTGTCGGAGAAACAGCTTTCTCAGTTTCAGATTCTCCAGGATGAGTTGATGGAATGGAATGTAAAAATCAATCTGACCGCCATCAAAGACATTCGTGGAATCCAGGAAAAACACTTTTTTGATTCTCTGACCTGTTTCAGGGGGTTTGAAGGGGTGCCTGAGAGCCTGATTGACGTTGGCAGCGGGGCGGGGTTTCCGGGTTTGCCGATCAAAATCGTGCTGCCTGAGTTACGCCTGACGCTGGTGGAATCCATTGATAAAAAGGCAAATTTCAGCCGGCATATTGCCGAAAAACTGGAGCTCACGAAGGTTGAGGTACTTTCAAAACGTGCTGAAGAAGTTGGGCGGATGCCTGAACACCGCGAGGCTTACGACATAGCAATCGCGCGGGCGGTTGCCCCCGCCCCAACCCTGGCAGAATACCTTCTGCCGCTGGTTAAGCAGGGAG
>JAYFQB010000007.1:0-5168 GCA_034927385.1 Anaerolineaceae bacterium
CCCAGCTTGTCCTGCGTATGGAAATGACGATTAGTAGTAAAATACCTGAGCACGGAAAATTGTTAGTGTAAGTCAGATACCAAATCCTTAAAACCCTTGCATTCCACGAGGGCTTGTGATATATTTGACGGGCTACCTTCAGAGGTAGTTATATTTGTGTGACAATTTAAGAATGCATCCCGCGTGGGCAGAAAGGCTTCACAAGGATCATTGACTGAATTGTGCGGAGATGATGCAACTTGCCCAGGTTGACAGTCTCGCAAAAACCTAAACAGGAGAATAGTATGTTAAAAGGGCTTATAGGAAGAAAGATCGGTATGACCCAGATCTTCGATGAAAGCGGGCGCGCAATTCCCGTGACGCTTCTCGAGGCTGGGCCTTGTTTTGTTTCTCAGGTCAAGAATGCTGAGACCGACGGCTACAGCGCTGTTCAGTTAGCATTCGGAGAAGTAAAACCAAAGCGTCTGAGCAAGGCTGAACTCGGCCATCTCAAGACAAACAATCTCCCTCCCGTACGTGTGTTGAGGGAATTCCGCACCAAGAAATTGGAAGATATCAATCCAGGTGACGAACTGAAAGCGTCTGTGTTCGCTGCAGGCGAATATGTTGACGTTGTCGGCACCTCCAAGGGCAAGGGTTTTGCTGGTGCCATGAAACGTCATGGTTTCCACGGCGGACCCAAGAGCCATGGTCAGTCTGATCGCCAGCGTTCCCCCGGTTCTTCTGGATCCGGCACCACGCCAGGGCGTGTGTACAAAGGCAAGCGCCGTCCTGGGCATATGGGCGATGTTCAGGTCACTTCTTCGCATATCCGTATTGCGATGGTTGATCCAGAGCGCAATCTGATCGCGGTTCAGGGCTCAGTGCCCGGCGCCAAGGTCGGAACTGTGGTAATCAAAGAGGCTCGCAAGCAGTAATGCGCTTGTGGTTGAATGGAGAAAGCTATCATGAAAGTTGATGTCTATAACTTAAAAGGCGAAAAGTCGGATACTGTCGAACTGCCCGATGAGATTTTTGCAGCTAAAGTGAATGTGGACCTGATGCACCAGGCTTATCAGCGCCAGATGGCGAATGCCCGCCTGGGAACGCACAACACCAAGCGCCGCGGCGAAGTCCGTGGTGGCGGTGCCAAGCCCTGGAAACAGAAGGGCACTGGTCGCGCCCGACGTGGCAGCATGATTTCTGCCCAGTCTGTTGGCGGTGGTCGCATCCACACACCAAAACCCCGGGACTACACCCAGGCTATGCCCCAGAAGATGCGCCGCGCAGCCCTGCGCAGTGCGTTGACCGTGAGCGCCAACGATGCCAAGATCATCGTGGTCGACACCCTTAGCATGGACAAAGCCCGCAGTGCAGACCTGGCGAAGGGCCTCTCTGCCCTTGCAGGCGATATGCGCAAACTGGTTTTGGTGCCTGACAAAAGCGATTCTTACACAAACCTGATCAAATCCGGACGCAACCTGGCAAACGCCAAACTGCTGCAGGCAAATTACCTGAACATCCGCGATCTGTTCACTTGTGAGAAAGTCATTATCCCCCTTGCTTCACTCGATGTGATCAAGAGTTATCTGGGATAGGAAGGTGAAGCAGAATGAGTACTACCGTCTTTGATATCCTGCGACGCCCAGTTGTGACCGAAAAGTCGAACTACCTGGCAAGCAAACTGAACCAGTATGTTTTCGAAGTTGCATCCTTTGCCACTCGCGAACAGGTGAAGACTGCCATCGAAACGGCTTTCGATGTCAACGTTGAGCGTGTAAATATCATCAACCTCCCCGCCAAAGCGCACCGCAACTCGCGGACCCGCCGGCTGGCAGTGCGTGCGAGCGGCTACAAAAAAGCCATCGTCACCCTGAAGCAGGGGGAGAGCATTCCTGTGTTTGAAGGAGTGGACTAATGGCAGTCAAGATTTATAAACCCAAGACGAACGGTCAGCGCCATAAAACCAGCTACACGTTCGAAGAAATTACCAAAACCCGCCCAGAGCGAAGCCTGATCGTGGTTAAGAAGGAACGCGCTGGCCGCAACTCGTCTGGTCGCGTTACTGTTCGCCATCGTGGTGGCGGCGCCCGCCGTCAGATTCGTCTGGTTGACTTCAAACGGGATAAGATGAACATCCCCGCCAAAGTCAGCGCGATTGAATACGATCCCAACCGCACCGCCCGCCTGGCACTGCTTTCATACGCAGACGGCGAAAAACGGTACATCATCGCCCCAATCGGCGTCAAAGTTGGCGACACGCTGCTTTCTGGTCCCAATGTGGAAATTCGCCCCGGGAATAACCTCCCTCTGGCAAATATCCCCGTCGGCACCACGATCCACGCGATCGAGCTGCACCCAGGTAAAGGCGCCCAGATTGGTCGCTCCGCTGGCACCTCCGCCCAACTGCTCGCCAAAGAAGGCAAATACGCGCATGTGCGTATGCCCTCCGGCGAAGTTCGCCTGGTTCTGCAGGAATGCAGCGCATCCATCGGACAGGTTGGCAACGTTGAACACAGCAATATCAAGCTCGGCAAAGCCGGTCGCGCCCGCCACATGGGGCTTCGCCCCGAGGTCCGCGGTACCGCGATGTCGCCAAGGGACCATCCGCATGGTGGTGGTGAAGGCCGCACCTCAATTGGTATGGCTGGTCCGAAGACCCCCTGGGGTAAGCCAACCCTTGGTTATAAGACGCGCACAAACAAGCGCACGGATGACATGATTCTTCGCCACCGCTCCAAGGCAAAGCGCAAGTAGTGGTTGAGAGACAGAAAAGGAAACTAAGATGTCGCGATCATTGAAAAAAGGGCCATTCGTTGACCCGAAACTGTTGACAAGAATTGAAGATATGAACGAAAAAGGCGAAAAGAAGGTCATCCGCACCTGGAGCCGCGCCAGCACCATCTTCCCCCAGATGGTCGGGCACACGATTGCAGTGCATGACGGTCGCCGACACGTTCCGATCTATGTGACTGAGAACATGGTTGGCCATCGGCTGGGCGAATTCGCGCCGACCCGTTGGTTCCGTGGGCACGTCTCTGAGAAGGGAAAGTGAGGAAGAGGATGGCACAGGAAATTTCTGCAAAACTCTCCAACTTTGCTGAATCCGCTCAGAAGACCCGCCTGGTTATCAACCTGGTTCGCGGTAAGAAGGTCGTGGATGCTCTGAATACGCTGAGCCTGACCCCCAACAAGGCAGCTCGCCCGGTGCATAAGCTGATCTACTCTGCCATGTCCAACGCTGAAGAGAATTTCGGTGTAAGCCGTGATGACCTCGTTGTTTACAAGATCTTCGCTGACGAAGCTCCCACCCGCAAGTGGCGCTCGTTTGGTGCCCGCGGTCGTTTCAAGCCGATGCTGAAGCGCCGTTCGCATGTGACCGTTGTATTACGCGAAGTCGAGTAAAGGTAAGGAGTGAGATATGGGTCGTAAAGTACATCCAATCGGATTTCGTCTGGGGATCAATAAACCCTGGTTAGGACGCTGGTACGCCGAAGGCAAAGACTACACCGATCAACTGCATCAGGATCTGAAGATCCGCGAGCTGGTGAAAAAGGAAGCCGAACGCGCTGGTGTTTCAACTATCGAAATCGAACGATATCCAGGCAAAGTCAAGGTCACCCTTCAGACTGCCAAACCCGGCATTTTGATCGGTCGCAAAGGCGAGAGCGTCAAAGTTCTGCGCCAGCAACTTGAAGCACTGACGGGCAAGAAGATTGATCTGGAAGTCAAAGAGATCAAATCGGCAGATACGGACGCTTATCTGGTCGCGACTAACGTTGCTGGTCAGCTCGAACGCCGCATCAGCTACCGCCGCGCCATGAAACGCGCCATCCAACAGGCACTGCGCCAGGGCGCTGGTGGGATCAAAATCTCCGTTTCCGGCCGGTTGTCCGGCGCGGACATGGCTCGCCGTGTGACTCTGCGTGAAGGTCGTGTGCCTCTGCAGACGCTGCGCGCAGACATTGACTTCGCCCGTGCCGCTGCCACGACCACTTTTGGTCAGATTGGCATCAAGGTTTGGATTTATAAGGGCATCGTCATGAACCAACCTGAAGAAAAGGTTGAAACCACCGAAGGTGTCTATATCAGCGAGTAATTATTCGGAACGAGTGAGGACGTAAATTATGTTGATGCCAAAGAGAGTAAAGTACCGCAAGCAAATGCGCGGCCGCATGAAGGGAAAAGCTTCGCGCGGTGTGGACGTGAACTTCGGTGATTATGGATTAAAGGCACTGGATTGTGGTTATATGACCGCTCGCCAGATCGAGGCTGCCCGCCGTGCAATCGTGCACGAGCTGAAGCGCCGCGGAAAAATCTGGGTCCGTGTTTTTCCTGACAAACCCTATACCAAGCGTGCAGCCGAAACCCGTATGGGTAAAGGTAAAGGCGCTGTGGATCATTGGGTGGCGGTGATTCGCCCTGGTCGTATTTTGTTTGAGGTCGGTGGAACTGATGCCGAATCCGCGAACAAGGCTTTGATCCGGGCACGTTATAAACTGGGCTTCAAAACCAAAATCGTTGCCCGAGAAACATTGGGAGAAGGTTCATGAACAACAAAGAAGTAAGAGAACTTTCTACGGAAGATATTAAGACCAAACTGTTGAACACCCGGCAGGAGCTCATGAATTTGCGCTTCCAGATTGTGACCGGTCAGTTGACGGACACCACCCGCTTCAAGGTCGCCCGCCGGGATATCGCCCGCATGGAAACGATCCTGAATGAACGCGCCCGCCAGGAGAAGGAAGGTAAGAAATGAACAATCGCCGACGTTTAACGGGGTTTGTTAAATCCAACAAGATGACCAAAACCGTCATCGTGGAAGTGTCACGCACATACCAGCATCCGCTTTACCATAAAGTGGTTCGCAGCACCAAGAATTACAAGGCGCATGACGAATTGGGATGCAATGTGGGCGATGAAGTCGTGATCGTCGAATCCGCGCCGATTTCGGCAACCGTTCGCTGGGTTGTGGAAAAGATCGTCAAGATTGAAACCCGCCAGGAAGGTATCGAGTCTGCAGCCGAAGCCATTGAAGAGGTTGAGGTTCTGATCGAAGCTGAAGCCATCGCGGAAGCAGTCGAGGAAGCACTCGAAGAAGAGGAAGCCGCATGATCCAGCGAGAGACTCGATTAGTGATTGCCGATAACACTGGCGCCCGCGAACTCCTGGTTATCCAGGTTGTTGGC
>JAYFQB010000047.1:0-3094 GCA_034927385.1 Anaerolineaceae bacterium
TGGGCAGGCGTCGCATCCTTTTGCTTTCCAATGGTCGTCAACAGGTCCACCAAGGATTGATTTGCCGTGAACGCTTCCGGGGTGAATCTTGGGAACATATTTCGAAGGTCGCCAGGGGCAAATTTCGTTGAAGTGGTCACCTTACCCGTTAGGTAGCCCATACCAAGCGGGCTCCACGGAACAAAGCCGATCCCCAGTTCGGCGCAGGTTGGAAGAACTGCCGCGCGGGAATCCTGTGTCCAGAGAGAATATTCATTTTGGACTGCCGAAAGCGGCTGTACGGCATGCGCGCGGCGAATGGTTCGCGGTCCGGCTTCGGAAAGCCCAAAATGCCTTCCTTTCCTTCCTGAATCAGGTCTTTTACTGCTCCGGCAACGTCTTCGATGGGCACGTTGGGATCAATTCGGTGTTGATAGAATAAATCGATGTAATCGGTGTGCAGCCGTTTTAATGACCCTTCCGCGACCTTTTTAATGTGTTCCGGTCTGCTGTTCAAACCGTTAATCTGCCCGGTGGTTGGGTTGATATCAAATCCAAACTTGGTGGAAATGACCACCTGATCGCGGATGGGAGCGAGAGCCTCACCAACAAGCTCCTCATCCGTGAAAGGTCCGTAGATTTCGGCAGTATCAAAAAGCGTCGTGCCCAGATCAAAAGCGCTTCGGATCAGGGATATGGCGGCTTCTTTACTCACCACATTCCCATAGGCCCAGGTGAGGTTCATACATCCGAGCCCCAACGCAGAGACCTTCAACCCGTCCTTACCAAGATAACGCGTGGATAACTTAGTTGTGTTCATCTAAAACTTCCTGTTCTTTTTGTTTAAGCGAAACGATTCAATACCGTCCGCCAATGACATTAATCTCAGCCATTGCTGTGTCAATCTTATTGATGTCTTCCGCGGATAATTTCAGGTCTACCGCCCCAATGTTTTCGTTCAGTCGTTCAAGTTTGCGTGAGCCAGGAATGGGCACAATCCAGGGCTTTTGAGCCAGCAGCCAGGCAAGCGCAATTTGTGCCGGTGTGGCTTCGTTTTGGGTGCCGATGCTCTCAAGCAGATCAATCACGACTCGGTTACCTTTGATGGCTTCTTTTGTAAAGCGCGGATTATGGCTGCGAATGTCGCCGGGGGCGTAGGTGGTGTTTTCGTCAACTTTACCGGTCAGGTAACCCCGCCCCAGGGGGCTATAGGGGACCAAGCCAATCCCAAGCTCTTCACAAGTTGGCAGAATTTCCGCCTCAATCTCGCGCCACCAGATGGAATATTCGCTTTGCAGCGCGGTGACCGGTTGGACGGCATGCGCCCGACGTATCTGGTCGGCGTTGGATTCGGACAAGCCAAAATGTCTGACTTTACCCGCCTGGATCAGGTCTCTCACCGCGCCGGCAACATCCTCAACTGGCACGTTGGGGTCCGGGCGGTGCTGGTAGAAAAGGTCGATCGCCTCAACACGCAGGCGCCTAAGCGACTCTTCCGCCACCCGTTTGATTTGTGCTGGTCGGCTGTCCAAGCCAAGCGAAGGGCGCGGTCCATCCGGACCATGTTTGAACCCGAATTTTGTGGCAATCACAACCTTGCCCTTATAGGGCTCAAGGGCTTCGCCGACCAGCTCTTCGTTGGTGAAAGGTCCGTATACCTCGGCTGTGTCAAAGAACGTGATGCCTCTTTCGACCGCCTCGCCCAAAAATTGGATCATTTCCTGTCTGTCGGCTGGCTTATCGCCAAAGCTCATGCGCATGCAGCCCAGCCCTAAGGCCGAAACCTGTAAACCGCTTTTTCCAAGCGTTCGTTTTTCCATTTCCATCTCCTGTTAACTCAATTTTCCAACTCAACTTTAAGCAAGCACCAAAGCGCATCTCGCGCTCATCGTTTTTTGCCTTCCTGTTTCAGGCTGCGGGCAAGCCTCTGCCCATATCAGATTGCGTCTTCTTCCCCTACGATTTCCTTTTCTTTTTTCAGCAGGGCGCTTTCGTAAATGCTGATTTTATAATTCAGGATATCGAGAGTTTTCTGCATTTCGTCCATCCTGCCCACAAGCAGCTTACGCTGTTCATTCAGGATTTCTTTTCTGGATTCAATCGTATGATCGCCCTGCATTACCAGGCTGATATATTCGATTAATGCTTCCACAGGCAGCCCCGCGCTGCGCATGCATTTAATGAATTCCACCCGCCGCAGGTCCACCTCGTTGTAATCCCGGATCCCGCTCTCGGTTCGGTTAACCGCGGGGATCAATCCAACCCGTTCGTAATAGCGAAGCGTGTCGGTTGAAATACCAAATTTCTCACTTACTTCCGCAATTTTCATCAATCACCTCCAGACATAGTGTAAACCCTGGAGTTAGCTCCAGGTCAAGGGGTTCGACGATTCAATTACCAACCCGCCGGGCACTCGGCAGAAAGAAAGCTTTTTCAGGCTGGATGGGTGATATGGATCAATCCACTGCCTATGCCGCGGTCAGGCTTTATGTTTTCTTTAATGTACATCTTTTCCGAAATGCTGAAGAAAGCATTCCATTTTAAATTCGTTCTTCGTCCAAAGCACTAATCATGGAGCTTTAGGGAGCACATCCTCACGGCATTCCTGTAATCATCAAGGTCAAACAACCCGCTGCCGGTGTCCAAGCCGGCGATGGCTTTCATGTCCTCGTCGGTGAGTTCGAAATCCCAGATGTCAAAATTCTGCTCGATGCGTTCTTTATGGACAGACTTGGGGATGGCGACTACGTTCCGCTGTAAGTGCCAGCGGAGCGCTACCTGAGCGACAGATTTGTTGTATTTCTCGCCGATATTTTTTAGCACGGGATTGCTGAAGAAATCTCGTTGACCTTCAGCGAATGGACCCCACGCTTCGATCTGAACGTGATATTCATCCATCACCTGCTTTGCCTCCACCTGGTGATGGAAAGGATTCACCTCAACCTGGTTTACCATTGGCGCGATTTCGTTGTTGAGGATCAGGTCAACCAACCGGTTCCCGCTAAAGTTGGAGACGCCAATGGCGCGGATTTTTCCGGAGCGATACAGCTCCTCCATCGCCCGCCAGGAACCGTAATAGTCATTGTAGGGTTGATGGATCAGATACAGGTCAAGA
>JAYFQB010000324.1:0-4300 GCA_034927385.1 Anaerolineaceae bacterium
TATCAGGGTCGTAGGGGGCTTCGAGGTTTTTGAAGAGTGTGATCAGAGTTGGGATTTTGATGGTGCTCCATGAGGAATACGCGATGTCGACCGGGTAATCCGTTTCGCCAACTTTGCTGTGGCTAAAATGCAGCACGAAACCGCTTTGCAGGTCCTTGAAGTAGAGCTCCACCTCACCATCAAAAGCGGATTGGTCGATGATATCCGTCAGCATATACTCCAGGATCTCAAACGAAGGCTTGGCAGGGCTGGTCCGCAAAACCTCCAGCCTGGCGGTCCGCCGCGTATTGGAAGAAAGCGCGGAAATGATGCGGTCGGTCGAAGCATCGTAGTCGAGTTCGGTTCCGGAGACACCTGTTGAGAAACCGCTCTCTCCGGGGACGGGCATCGGCGGGGTGGAGGGTTGATCGTAGCGAACTGAGATTTCGGACTCGAGGAAGCTCCGTAAGCGGGCTTTGTCAAATTTCGCTTGCAGTGGAATATCAAGGCTGGTGATTGGCTGATTCCAGATGTATTTCCAAAAGCCAGTCCAGAAGGGCTCGCCTGTGCGTTGTTTATCAGCCGCGGCAAGCATATTGCTTACCTGAAGCTCAAAACCGATGGTGGCAGGACGCACAAGGATGCGCGCATCCTGGTATACCAGCTCAATCGGCGACATGTACGCCTGCACGAGGCGTTCGGAGGCAGTCTCGTAGGTTAGTCCGCCAATTGGGATGTTGGCGACTGTAAGCCCCGTGGGGAAGGTTGCGCGGATACGTCCATAACGCACAAGCTGAAGGATAAGCAGGAATCCTGCCATCAGGATCAAGCCCAGCGCCGCCCAGCGGATAAGTGAATATTTTCTGCGCATGGGTGAATTATAGCCATTTTTGGGAAATGTCTGTTTTGAAAAGAAAAGCAGATGCACAAACCGGCTCAGTTTCTTTTCTAAGGCCGACAATCCTGACCACCGTCCAACTCATTTCCCAACTTAACCTGATGACAGAAAAAGTCAATGGTCGGTGAAAACGGAGTGAATGAGGTGAAATGTCAGATGATAAATCTATATCGCAAATCTGAGTGTGGATTCGAGGTCTCGAAATTCATCTCTGCTAAATCCAATAATATTCGCCCCCCTCTGTATCCCCCCTAAAAAAGGGGGGGATACACATGCTTGTTGCTTAGAGCTGATATTAATAGGTCGCTTTCTTAACCGGCAGCATTTCGATATACCCGCGCCAACCTTCTGGAGCGAGCTGCATGCGGGGAGCGAGCTCAGGAGCCCACTCAAAGCCATAAACCTCAGGGTTAAACCGTTTTATCTGCTCCATGCACAGCCCAACGGCTTCCTCGAAGATTTCATCATCGTATGGCTCGCCCTGGAAGACCATCATCTGGCAGGCAGGCAGTTCGATCACATCAAATCCCGCGGGTATAACCCCCTGGTAATCCTCAGGCACTTCGACTCCATGCGCGTAAATGCCAGTTCCCACTGGGTGCATGTTTTCGGGCAGCCAAACGCCGACCGGTTCGTATAAAGCTTCTTTTATCTCAGTCAAAACGTCCCAGGCTGCCGAAGCATCGTGATTGCCGCAGCCAATTTCGAGGCAATAATCATGATAATTATCTGCCGCGATACCTCGTTTGAGGATCAGCTTGCGTAATGGACGGTTGACGATTTGGGTAAAAATTACGGATGTTTTGTTCATATTCCATTCCTCCAGGTTGGTGTTGGATCGGTTGAGATAGCTGACAGGGATCAGCCATCCTTCGGGTGTGGGGCGGGTGGCGTACTTTTTTGGGGAGATGCCAAACCCGTTTGTGAAGGCGCGTGTGAAACCTTCGTGCGTGTCGAAGACAAAATCCAGTGCCACATTGAGCACTTTGAGCTTTCCCGAGCGCAATGCACGTGCGGACGCTAAGAGCCTTTGCTGCCGGATAAACTCGAACGGTGCGATACCGGTTTCGGCTTTGAAGACTCTTGCGGCGTGAAATTGCGAGTAGCCCGCGGCTTTTGCCACATCGCTCGCGGTGATGGGCTGATGCAGATTGCCGGAAATAAACTGCTTCATCCGCGCCACCGCTAATTGGCTTTCGGTTTTCTTTGCTTGCATCCCTGTTTTGCCTTTCTGGAGGGGATTATATAGATTATTCTAAAGGATTTCTTGACCATAAATGCGGAATTTTGTCCAATGCCAGGTCATGAAGTTTTGACACCTCCCCTTAGCCGTGTTAGACTAACGCCATTGACAGGCGCCTGTGGGGCGTTTTTTTGTGAGGAAACCATGACAGCCAATGAGTGGAATCAAGCAAGCCGCTCAAAATTCGTTCACCATCTATCGCTCATCCCCATTACAATGAGGTTATTCACTGCAAACTCATGCCAGAATTCTGAGTTGAGGCTGGCAGATGCGTTATTATTAAAGCAACCCTCCGGGCAAACCCCGTAACTTAAGGGAGAGGAAACTATGAAAGTAATATTAACTGGTTCAATCGCCTTTGATTATTTAATGCAGTTCCCAGGTTTATTCAAGGACCACCTGATTGCCGAACATCTGGATAAGGTGTCGTTGTCGTTCCTGGTGCACGATATGGTTAAGCAGGATGGCGGGGTGGGCCCAAATATTGCCTATAGCCTGGCGATGTTGGGAGGTAAGGCTGCTTTGTTTTCTACCGCCGGACAGGACTTTGGCGATTACTCCCGGCGTCTTGAGGAAGTGGGTGTGGACACAAGCGGAGTGAAAATTATCGTCAACAAATTCACAGCTTCATTCTTCGCCACGACCGATCGTTCGAACGCTCAGATCGCAACCTTTTACACCGGCGCAATGGAAGACTCAGCAGATTTGCCGCTGAGTGAAGCAAAATACGATCCGGATGACCTGGTAATGGTCTCTCCTTCCGACCCGAGAACCATGCAGCGCTATATCCGCGAAGCTCCGGAGCTGGGGCTGAGAATGCTTTTTGACCCGGGTCAGCAAATCATCAGCATGGAACCAGCGGTGCTG
Organism: Anaerolineaceae bacterium; assembly: GCA_034927385.1. Taxonomy (GTDB): domain Bacteria; phylum Chloroflexota; class Anaerolineae; order Anaerolineales; family Anaerolineaceae; genus Mesolinea. The sequence goes on from JAYFQB010000324.1 coordinate 2,988, forward strand.
CAGGATGGGGTGAAACACGCGCACGGGTTATTTGTGAATGAATACGAGTTTGAACTGTTACAGAAGCATACAGGCTGGACAGCAGAAGAAATTCTGGCAATCCCGGCGTTTACGGTGGTAACATTAGGCGAACACGGAGCGCGCGTCGTTGCCGAAGGGGTGGACTGTGTTGTTCCGGCGATTGATGGGCTGATGGTAAAAGACCCAACAGGCGTTGGGGACGCTTTTAGAGGCGGGTTTTTGAGAGGCTATATGGCTGACCTGCCGCTGAAAGTTTGCGTCGAGCTCGGCAACACTGCCGCGGCTTACTGCATCCAGGAGGCAGGTCCGCAATGTCACTGTTACACCTGGGACCGATTTGTTACTTTTTTCAGGGAGCACTTCAACGATGAAGGCTTGCTGGATGAAATTGATTAATTTTTTTTGGAGAGGCAATGGATAATTACCACATTAAAGATTTGAACCTGGCAGAAGGCGGACGACGCCGCATGGATTGGGCTGCACGCGAAATGCCCGTGCTGGCAAACCTGGAAGAACGCTTCCGCCGGGAGCGTCCCTTCGAGGGCGTTCGCATGTCATGCTGTATGCATGTGACCACCGAAACCGCTAACCTTATGCGGACCATGCAGGCTGGCGGCGCTGATATCGTTTTGACGGCATCAAACCCGCTTTCCACGCAGGATGACGTGGCTGCCGCGCTGGTTGCTCAATATGAGATTCCGGTATACGCAATCAAGGGCGAGGATGATCAGACTTATTACAAGAATCTGCGAGCCGCGCTGGACCACGCCCCGCACATCACCATGGATGACGGCGCAGACCTGGTCAGCACGATTCACAAAGAACGCCGCGACTTGATCCCAAATATTGTGGGCGGCACCGAAGAAACCACCACGGGCGTGATCCGCTTACGCGCGATGGCTGCGGACAAAATGCTGGAATTCCCCGTGATGGCAGTTAATGACGCCATGACCAAGCACTTCTTTGATAATCGCTATGGGACTGGTCAGTCCACGATTGACGGCATCCTGCGGGCAACCAACGTGCTGTTGGCGGGAAAAACTTTTGTGGTCGGCGGCTACGGATGGTGCGGACGCGGGCTGGCAATGCGCGCCAGGGGCATGGGCGCGAATGTGATCGTGACCGAGGTTGACCCGATGGTTGCGTTGGAAGCCGTCATGGACGGGTTCCGTGTGATGCCGATGGCGGAAGCCGCGCCAGTGGGCGATGTTTTTGTCACGGTTACTGGCGACCTGAACGTTGTGGACAAGCACCACTTTGAGGCGATGAAAGATGGCGCTTTGGTTGCTAAT
>JAYFQB010000045.1:0-2991 GCA_034927385.1 Anaerolineaceae bacterium
TTCCTGTGCTGGACGAAAACGGTAAACTTGTTGGGTTGCTTACCAAAGGCGACATCACCAACGGCTTGCTGAACGCGCTAAAACGCGACTACCAGAAAGAAGAGCTCATCCGCTACCGGGCATCGCATCTGTTTGAGGATATCGAATCAGACCGAACCAGCCTGATCCTGCGTTATCGGATCATCAAGGACGACTTCCTGCACGGCGGCGCGGCATCCAATTACATTAAAAAAGCTCTACACAGACTCGGCGCCAGCCGCCAGGTAGCCCGAAAATGCGGCATCGCAGTCTATGAAGCCGAAATGAACCTAATCATCCACACCAATAACGGCGGCTTCCTCAGGGTGGAAATCGAACCTCACAAAATCACCATGGAAGCCTACGACGACGGTCCCGGTATCAGTGATATCGAGAAAGCCATGACGCCAGGTTTTTCCACCGCCTCAGAGGTGGTACGCAGCAAAGGGTTTGGGGCGGGCATGGGTCTGGTTAACATCCGTTCTTGCGTGGATGAGATGACGATAAAATCCTCGAAGGAAAGCGGCACTAATCTCTACATGATTATGCATCTGGATAAACACAAAGACTAAAATCGGATGAACGATGGTCACACTTCAAACAGTTCTGGATAATCTCGCGTTAAAAGTTCTGACAAACCCGTTGGATTACACTGAGATTCTTATTCTCTCTGGTTACACCTCGGATCTGCTTAGTTGTGTCATGACCGGCGCGAAAGCCGATGGCATCTGGGTTACGCTGATCGCCAATATCAACATCGTGGCGGTTGCCTCCCTGCTGGAAATCCCCGCGATTATCATCACCGAGAATGCCCAGCCCGATGCCGCCACAATCGCCCGGGCGAACCAGGAGGGGATTGTCCTGCTCTCGACCTCCGCCGACAGCTTTCAGGTTGTTAGCGACCTTTCCGACCTTGGCATAAAAAGCAGCGGTCTTATGTGATGAAAAACATTAAGGTCGACCTCCACATCCACACTGTCCTCTCCCCTTGTGCCACTCTTGAAATGCTGCCGCCGTTCATCGTTGAACGCGCGATACAAACCCACACCGATCTGATCGCCATAACCGACCATAACGCGAGCGCAAACGTGCCGGCGGTAATCCAGGCGGCAGAGGGCAGCAGCCTGACCGTCCTGCCGGGAATGGAATTGGCGACCGCCGAAGAAATCCATGTCATCTGCCTGTTCGACACCTACGCGCAGCTCGCTGAATTCCAAACTATCGTCGACCGTTACCTGCCCAATATTCGAAACAACCCAGACTTCTTCGGGCTTCAGCTAATCGTAGACGCTGAAGGGAACTTTATAAAGACGGAAGAACGGCTGTTAAGTAACGCCACCAACCTGAGCATTGGCGAAGCGCAAAAGCACGTCCACAGACTCGGCGGCATCTTCATTCCCGCGCATGTCACCCGCGAAGAAAACGGGCTCCTCCCTCGATTGGGCGGAATCCCCCCGGAGTTAAACCTCTCCGTACTTGAGTTGACCAACATTTCCAGTACCAAAGCCATCAACCGCTATCCGTGTCTGAAGGATTACCACCTCATCCCGGGAGTTGACGCCCACGATCTGGACGCCATTATGGGACTCATCAACTTGCAGGTCGAAAAAATGACCGTTTCCGCCCTGGAACATGCACTCCAAACGCAATATTAACAAGGGTAAAAAGTTGCCGTTCAACCGATAATGATGTAGACTTATTGTGAAAATTTGCACAATCGATAAAGTTCCGCTAACTTACTAAGTTTCAAGATCAACCGAAATTCACCTGATCGTGTATCAGGGAAAGGAAGAAAACTTGAACGAATAAATGAATACCCTTCAATACCTTAATCCGGTCTTTTCCTGTCTTTCTGACTCTGCCGTATGGGCAGCCTTTGCCGAAAAACCGAAGTCAATATCCTCAGAGGATGATCATGGAAGAAAACACCTCCCTATCCATACCCACGATTGAAGAACTCAAACATGAAATTTCATTGATCTTGCAACAAACCAAAAAAGACCGTGAAGACCTCATTCCGATCCTGCATAAAATTACGCAGCGTTTTGGATTCATTTCCAGCCAGGCGCTCTATGAGATCAGCTCCCAAACATCCATCCCCCTGGCTGAAGTTTTTTCCGTTGCCACCTTCTACCGCATGCTCCCCACTCAGCAGCGCGGCAGGCATGTGATCTTATTCTGTGAAAGTCTGCCCTGCCATGTCGTTGGAGGGCGCGAGGTTTTCGACGCCCTCAAAAATGAGCTCAAGCTCGAACCTGGTCAAACCAGCAAAGACCAAAAATGGACCCTGTTGACCACGAGTTGTCTCGGTGTGTGCGATTTCGGTCCAGTTATCTCGATTGATGGCAACATCCACGGTCATCTGACCCCAGAGACCGTTCAAGATGTGTTGAACAAATACGAGTAGGAGCCGCTATGAAAACAGTTCGTTCAATGGTTTTAGTATCCCATGACCAAAAAAGCAAAGCCAACGCTTCGCAGGAGGTCATCGACGCCCTCCAGTCTGCCATCAAAAGCCTGGACCTCTCGGACGAAGTAGCGGTTGCCTCCATCCCCGAGATCGGCAATGTGCGTAACTTGCCGCTGGTGGTAATTCTTCCCGAAGCGACTGTTTACGCGCCGGTTAAACCCGAAGACGTTCCCCACCTGGTTGAGGAACACCTTTATAAGGGTCGCGAAGTCGCCGCCCTCAAGGTTACCGACAACGACACCCTGCGCAAAATCGCCTGGCTGACCCAAAGAAAAGGCACATTACCCGCCGAAAGCAAAATCGTTCTGCGCAATGTTGGGATTGTGGACCCCGAAAATATCGATGACTTCCTGGCATACGAAGGCGGACAGGCATTCGCCCTCGCTTTGGAGATGACGCCGGAGCTTGTCGTGGAGATCATTAAGGAATCCGGTTTACGCGGTCGCGGTGGGGCTGGTTTTCCTGCTGGAATTAAGTGGGAAGCAGTCCGCAAAGCGCCTGGC
>JAYFQB010000168.1:0-4881 GCA_034927385.1 Anaerolineaceae bacterium
CCGTCTGAATAGCTCCTAACGATGTCGAAACCACACGACTCAACATGTAGATTAGAGGAGTATAACGCCCCGGAAGAAGTGATCACCGTATTAAGGCAGCATGTTTGTTCAATGCTCACAACCTCCCCATTAGCAGGATCACGGAGCTCAAGAATGAAGAATAAACTATTGTCATCCTTTGAATATTGTCCATAACATAAGACCACATGTTTGGAAGCGGTATCAATACCCATGACTATAGTCCCCAACCGGTCATCTGGATTATTGGTAGGGGTATAGTCCGGGATGCTGTAAGGAATTTCCAGTTTTCCTTCGTAGGTTTCGCCGGTTTTAGCGTTGTAAGTTCGATAGAAGGCGTATTGTTTATCCCCTTCAAGAAACGGCTGGCTGGAAAACCATATCAAGCTTTTTTCAGTTTCATTTGCCAATCCCATGAATCCGAGGCCCGAATTTCCATCAGGCAACTTGTTGATAGGTGGTTGTTCTTCAATTCTCATGTCAGTGTTGACAATCAGGAGGGTCTTCCGATTGATAAACAGGCGGTTGCCGATCCAAACAGTATCAACAATTGGACCGCTTACAGGAACATTTATCGTGTCGATACTGCCATCAATACCCAACCTAGAGAAGAATGTTGAGTTTGCGCCATAATTCGTTCCATAGAGCAGAAAGACACTGCCATCCTGGTCTATCGCAGGTAGACTCTTTAACACAGTCTCTCTTTTTACAGGAATTGCGGAATAATTCAAATCACCAGTTAACCCAACAGTGATAATTTCAGCGTCAGAAGTCCATTGATTTTTCACAAAACTGATCGTAACAGGTGGATCGATTCCCTGTGGATTTCCAGGAATTTCTTCAGGCAATCCTTGAGTTGGGGTTTTTTCTGGATTAGCTACCTGAGTCCCCTCCACAGTAGGAATAGAAGCAAATGGATTCTCCTGCTGGATTGGAGCACAAGCTGTCAGAAGTGTAATTAAAGCAAGTAACAAAGAGAGGCCATTTCTTTTCATTATTGATCTTCCATGTTCTGTCATCATGATTTGTTGCCTCTTATCATCTAATAGTCATTCCTGTGAAATCAAGAAACCTGGACTTATACACTCGGAAGGATAACAATCATTAAAGGATTCCTCTGGCATATTGTATTCATATAATTGGTTCCCTAAATTATCCAGGATAGATAGTTTTTCATGATCCATCAGAATCCAGTAATCGCCATTCGTTCCGTTCCAATGCCAGAGATTTGGATTAACTGATGCCTTAGTAGGAAAATTGAGCACATCTGAGCCGTCTGAATAGCGCCGGATGATGTCGAAACCACATGACTCAATAGGTTCGTTAGAAGAATAAAATGGACCGGAAGAAATAATATATGTATTTAGACAACAGGTTTTCTCACTTGTTACCATCTCCCCTTTAGAGGCATCATAAAGTTCAAGCACAAAATATCCAGTATTCGCATCTTCTACTTGGGAATAACATAGAAGCACATGCTTTGAAGCGGTATCAACACCCATAACCAGAGTTCCCAGGCGATCCAAAGGGTTACCGGTTGGGTTAAAATCCACGGTGCTGGAAGGTACTTCCAGCTTGCCTTCGTGGGTTTCTCCGTTGTTCACATTATAGGTACGATAGAATGCATAAACTTTGCCTTCTTCACGAAGTGGGCGAAGGGCGAACCAAACCAGGCTTTTTTCAGTTTCATTCGCCAATCCCATGAACCCAACATCCGAACTTCCATCGGGCAGTCTATTCATAGCCGGTTGTTCATCGATGCTCATGTCAGTACTGACGATGAAGAGTTTCCTTCCGTTGATAAACAGGCGATTGCCGATCCAAACAGTATTATTAGAGGTATCAATGACAGGTACATTTATCGTTTCGATGCTCCCATTAATTCCCAACTTTGAAAAGAAAGTGGTTTTTTCGCTATAATACCTGCCATAAAGCAGATAAACATTGCCTTCCTGGTCTATTGCAGGCAGGGACTTTAACACCGTCTGGCTCATAACTGGTATTGCGGCATAATTGATATTACCAGTTACGTCAATAGTGATAATCTCAGCGTCAGAAGACCATTGGTTCTTCACAAAGCTGACCGTAACAGGCAGATTTACACTCTGTGGATTTTCAGTAATTTCCTTAGGCAGTTCTTGATTTGTTTTTTCTGGAATAACTGTCTGAGTGCCTTCTATGGTATGCGTAGAAAAAATTGGATTCTCCTGCTGGATTGGAATACAAGCTGTTAATTGGATAATCAAAACTAGCAACAAAGAAAGGCCATTTCTTTTCATCAGTGATTCACCATCAATTCTTAGCCCTATCCTAGCAGGACCATTAATAGAGATTTACACAGGTGCTTAAGACAGATTGCCAGGGGTAATTTAGTCGATCATTGGTATGCCCACTATAGCGCAATGGGTTTAACGCAGTTACAATGGCAACATGCGTGGCAGGTTGAATGCCGATATCCCCCAATCCAAGTGTGTAGCAATTTGATACACGGTAACCAAGATCTCGGCTGAGTACATAGTTTTGGAATAAAGTAACATTCACCCAAGTGGCTGTCCAAGGATACCATGTTGAATCAGTCGATATGCCACCTGCATGAATTGCTTGTGAAACAAAGTTTACACAATCCAAACAATCAGCACTTGGTGGATAATAATAAATTGGGTTCCAAACAGTCATATCCCTTAAGCGGCCACACCACGCATATGTTTGAGTAGCCCTCACATAGCTTCTTGCATAATAAGCCGCTGTCGATCCTGAATACACGAGGGTGTTGTAAGAGGAATTGATGCTTTCTGAAGGAGCTGCATTTAGATCCTCCAGGATTTGTTGGGCTAAAACCTCTTCAGAGATCGAATAAATCTCGTAGTCGGGCAAATGAGTAAAATCTGGCTCAACGCGCTTTGCTTTGCCATCAACCCATTCGACCTTGTCTGTTCCAGGATCGTCATTCGCTTCACTCGTGAATGAGTCGGAGACAAGTTGCCCGGTCTGAGGGTTAAATGTAACCTTATGCAGGTTTATGATCGTGATCTCAAAGGTGTTTGCGTCTATCGACTCTTGCACAGCGCCACGAATCTCTGCCGCTGTTTGCTCAAGGTAATGGCTAATGTCTGTATCTTTTGCCATCTTAGCAGCCAGAAGATAGGCTTTGTAGACAGGGTAATCCTCAGCAACCTGTAATATCGGTTTTCCGGTTAAGGTAACCGTTTCCTGCACCTGGTAGGTGTTTTCGGAGAGTTCGATCGCTTTGGTTGGCTCAAAATCTGTTGAAATATTTAAAAGCTTAGAGTGCAACCCCGTCTGGAAGTAGCGCTCATAAAAAAGCTTTCTCTCAACAATTAAGTTGTGGATCTGGTCTGAGAGAAGATCATCTTTTTGATACAACTGGACCCCCATTGCAGTGGAGTACGTGGTTAGCGCGTTCTCGATTTGTTGCGTAAGATGATCATGTTGATTGTTTGCGTGGGTAGCCGATGCACCTAGAAGCATCATTATGACTATTACAAATGGCATTGACTTCAAGATTGTTTTTTTCATCCTTTGCTCCCTTCAAAGTTAAAAAAATAGCCTCTCAAAATCATAATAATACATGCAGCACTATCTGTCAAATTCACTTTTTGTTATACATCACGAAGACAAGTCAACAAGAAAAGTTGAATCCTGCTCATTATTCCACCTGGAAAATCACCCAGCAGCTGCAGGAACTCCTGGTCGGATCGGGCATGCTGGCGCAGAGATAATCGCCCTCAAATAATTCAGAATTACTTGTGAAAAATGGAAGGCTGAAATTGTCGAGGCAATTTAGAAATCTCTGCCGAGGGAAGTTAGAAATGTTCTAATCTAATTGGAAGTTGGTTTATAATTATATTGTCACGCTGGTTGGTTCAAGAAAGGGGTTCCATGAAAAGCAATTTCCTACGCATCTTTGCCTCGTTAGCAATTCTGTCTCTCTTACTTCCATCCTCCTCCATTCAGGCTCGACAATCAACAGAATCAACAAAGGCGTCAGTGCAGGACGTCGAGTCTGATGTTGATCCAACGCTGCCGGAAGGTCTGACAAGTTCCGAATGGCAGAGCATCCAGAACCAGGTCATGTCAAATCTTTCACAGCAGGCTTACCTCAAAGCTTCCAATACAGGTCGTGAGGATAATTTTGGCTTATCTGTCGCCGTCTCCAATGACACGCTCGTTGTTGGTGCTATAAATGAAGATAGTGCTGCCACCGGTGTCGATGGGGATCAGAATGACAACAGCGCTCCAGGGTCAGGTGCTGCCTATGTGTTTGTGCGCAATGGCACCACCTGGACACAGCAGGCTTACCTCAAAGCCTCCAATACAGATGCCAATGATCAATTTGGCTGTTCTGTCGCGGTCTCCAATGACACACTCGTTGTAGGTGCTTGGCTTGAATCCAGTGCTGCCACGGGTATCAATGGGGATCAGAATGACGAAAGTAAAAGAGAGTCAGGTGCTGCCTATGTGTTTGTGCGCAGTGGCGCCACCTGGACGCAACAGGCTTACCTCAAAGCTTCCAATACGGATGTCGCAGATTGGTTTGGCTATTCTGTCGCCGTCTCCAATGATACCGTTGTGGTTGGTGCTGATAGTGAAGCCAGTGCTGCCACGGGTGTCAATGGAAATCAAAATGACAACAGCGCTTCATATGCAGGTGCTGCCTATGTGTTTGTGCGGAGTGGCACAACCTGGACGCAGCAGGCTTACCTCAAAGCGTCCAATACGTTTGAGTATGATGAATTTGGCACTTCTGTCGCCGTCTCCAATGACACGATCGTTGTTGGTGCTGATGGTGAAGCCAGTGCTGCCACGGGTGTCGATGGGGATCAGAATGACAACAGCGCTCCA
>JAYFQB010000310.1:0-2451 GCA_034927385.1 Anaerolineaceae bacterium
TCCCATTGTTTAGGTCTGTTGATAATTTACAACCATGGGTACAATTGCTAAAAAACAGGATGAACAAAGAGCTCTCCTTAACTGCTCTTTTCTAGATTCTATGCAAAATTGAAACAGTATCAAAAAAGACCCTCTCGCGAAGGTCTTGGGTGCCTGGAGGGGCTCGAACCCTCAACATCTTCATCCACAGTGAAGCACTCTGCCATTGAGCTACAGGCACCACGTAGGCAGCTATTCTAACATACCCATCCCTGTCCCGCAAGATGAAATCAGAGATTATTTGTGAGATTACTGCCCGATATTTTCAAGGCGCATGAGGCGAATTTTCTCGCCTAAATACAGCCGATATTTCGGATGTTTATCCTAAGTGGTCGAGTAACCTGGCACGGTCGACTTTGGTTTGCTCGTATGTGTGCAAATCCTTGATGACCACAGTGTTGGTGTCCATTTCTTCAGGTCCAAGGACGAGCGCGCGGCTGAGCCCAAGCCTATCGGCGTATTTGAACTGCTTCGCCAGTTTTTCTGGTTCAGCTTGGATGACCTTATAACCTGCTTCGCGCAACTGGCTTGCGAGGCGGATCGATTCCGCCAACATTTCCTCGTTGAATACCGTCACAAACAAGGTGTTCGGGTCAACCAGATCCGCTGGAATTAAACCGAATTCTTCCAGAACCAGCATGATCACAACGTCGCCCATGGCAAACCCCACCCCAGGCAGTGGACTCCCGCCCACATCGCTGACCAGGTTGGCATAATGTCCACCGCCTAAAATCGCCCGAAACGCTCCGTTGGTGGTATGGGCTTCAAACACGGTGCCGGTGTAATAATCCAGCCCTCGGATGATCTTCGGTTCGTACGCGATGTAATCCGCGACTCCCAATACCTCGAGCATCCCGAACAGCTCAACCATCTGTGCGGACTCACGCCAAAGCTCCCGGTTTTCCAGCAACTCGCGCAGCGCTTTAAGGTTGTCGGATGTCAAGCCCTCAGCCAACGCCTTTTCGTCCCATACGTCCGTGGGGAGCTTATCGATCCGATCAATCAGGTGCAGCACGGCTCTCTTTTGTTGGGCATCAATCCCAATCCCGCTCAACTGACTGTCCATTAGCTGCCGGTCATTCACGTAGAGTTTCACCTGCTCAGGGGAAAGCCCAACATTCTTCAGAAAAGTTGCCGCCACCGCCAGCAGCTCCGCGTCCGCCTGGATTGAATCGCTGCCGATTTGATCGATGTTCCATTGGAAGAACTCGCGGGTGCGTCCCTTCTGCGGGCGTTCGTAACGCCAGAACGGACCAAAAGACCACCACCTCAGTGGAAAAGTAAGCAGGTTTTGCCTTGAGGCTACCATGCGCGTTAGGGTTGGGGTGAGCTCGGGGCGCAAAGTGATCGGGTCTCCGCCGCGGTCATTAAAAACGAAGGCTTGTTCCTTAACCAGCTCTTCGCTGGATTTCGCGGCATAGAGATCGATCGTCTCGAGGCAGGGTCCGTCATACATCTGGTAGCCAAAAGCTTCTGAAGCCTGGCGCAGTTTGCCGATCAGCCATTGGCGTTTTGCCATCTCGTCTGGATAGAAATCTCTGGTGCCTTTAACGCTCTTGATCACATTCTTCATTTTTACCTCTTCCAATTAACCCAGTAGTATAACATGCCGGGTTTCGGGTAAAATAAACCAAGCTACTATTCCGAGGATATCAAATGAAAGTTAAGGAAGTTATCGAGATTTGCGAGGGCACCCTCCTCACACCGAATGTTGACCTTGATGCCGTTATCAAGGGCGGTTTTTCCGGTGACCTGATGAGCGATGTTCTCGCCTCTGTCCAGGCAGAATCTGTTCTCATCACTGGTCTCTGCAACCCCCAGGTGGTTCGCACCGCCCTGATTGCCGACGTCAGGCTGATCATCTTTGCCCGTGGAAAGAAACCCGGTGAGGATATCCTCAACCTCGCAAATGAAGAGAAGCTGCCCGTAGCCTTTTCGCCCCTTGGTATCTACGAACTTTCGGGTCGGCTCACCAAAGCCGGGCTACCAAGCTACGAAATGGAAATGAATCTGTTCCCCCGGGATTAAATACCATGAGCGACCAGGTTACTCTCTCTGATAATGATGCCGGTAAGATCACCAGGGTTGAGGAACTTGGCTATGAACTGAAAATCAGCCAGGTGATGACTGCTGACGTTGTTACGTTTTCACCCGATATGAGCATGCTTGAGGCTCTTGACCTGATCCAAAAAAACCATATATCCGGCGCCCCGGTGACCCAAAACGGTGAAGTGGTAGGCATAATTTCCACCGAAGATCTCATTCGCGCCCTGCGCGACGGTAGAATCGACCGTAAGGTTTCAGATTACATGAGTACCAGCCTCATAACCGCCAATGCTAACGATCAGGTTGTGGAAGCCCTTAAAGTCTTTGCCAGGAAAACCGTCGGTCGGCTCCCTGTGCTGGACGAAA
>JAYFQB010000069.1:0-3660 GCA_034927385.1 Anaerolineaceae bacterium
ACAGGGTGATGGGTTTGGTGTGTGACGATCAGGTTTTTCTCAAGATTCTTCCCGCCAGCACACGCTTGCTGGGGGAGGATGCCCCCACCGGCGAGGCATATCCTGGTTCAAAGCCGTATTACCTGATCGAGGATTTGGAAGATAACGAAAAGATGGCAGCCCTCTTCAGGGCGCTTTACGAGGATGTGCCCGAGCCAAAACCAAAAAAACCGCGCGGGAGTAAGTTTGCCTGAAAGTACCATAGGAGGGTTTCGATGAAAGCCAGTGTGCTCGAGATTATTATGTTTGTTATCCAGCTGCTCAGCCTGGTTGCTTTGGTTATGTATGTGATCAAAACAGCTGAAATGGCAGAAGGCACGCGGCAATCCGCCCAGGCGATGGACCGCAGTGTGGCTGAGATGGTGGAGGATCGCGATCAGCAGATTGCGCCATATGTCGTGGCGTTCTTTGACCATCAGACCGACTCGCCTATTTTTGACCTGGTGATCAAAAACACAGGGCGTACCGCGGCAAGGGATGTTGAAATTGTTTTTTCACCCCCATTGCAGACCTCGCTGAAGAATTATGACATCGAAAACCTGGCGTTTATCCATCAGATCATCCCAACACTGCCGCCGGAATACGAGATCCGCGCCGCGGTGGACGTGATTGAGAATGTTTTAAAGTCTGAGACGTTGCCCAGGCAATATCGCGTGAAAATAACTTATACAGGCGGAATCAAACCAAACCAGCGCGAAGCGGAATACAACCTCGATCTGAACATTTTCAAAGGGATCCTCGAAACGCATACCCGCAGTATGACGGATCTGACCAAAGCAGTTGAGAAGATATCAGACAAAATTGAGGAGCTTACCAAAAGCACCAACGAAAGTATCAGACCCTTTTAGGCTTGTTCGATAAGGCGCGCGCCATCGGCGGGCTCGCCGACCAAAATCTTTTTTACCCCTGGCAAATCCAACAGAACCTCTTGCAGCCACGCGAGTTCGTGTTTGAGCGCGAGCACGTGTACGTTGGGTCCAGCGTCAACTGTCGCGCAGACAGCGCGGCCATGTTTGCGCCACTGCCAGACATGCCAAAGGATCACCTCGGTGGCTGGCTCCCAGTAGCTCAGAGGAGGCGTGCTGGTGCGCATGACCGCGTGCATATAGTTGGAGTCCAGCTCGACGACATCGGCGAAGCGGTCGAAATCGCGCCCAAGCAGCGCTTCGCGGCAGGCTTTCAGCCGGTCCGGCGCGTCCATCACACGCAACGCGTTGAGATGCGAGGTGTGGGCTAATTTGTGCCCTGAGGTGGACCCAACCGGCTTGTGGGTCTGACTGATCACGGCGATTACGTCCACGAGGTCCCAATGGTTTTTGGGGGCGATGCTGACGGCGTAGGAATTGGCATCCTCCTCGCCAGGAAGCCATTCCACGAATCCATCCGGAATGGAGCGACAAGCAGAGCCAGAGCCCAACCGGGCAAGGCGGGAAAGGTCAATTTGGCTCAGTTCAAGCCCGACTGCCTTGCTGGCAGCCAAAGCCAGGGCAGCGAAGGCGGAAGCAGAGGAGGCGATGCCGGCGCCGGTGGGGAAGTTGTTGGCGGAAGACACGCGGGCGTGAGTGTTCAGCTTTGCCAGCAGACGAACCTGATTCAGGAAGTGGCTGACGCGTTCAAGAGCGGCGCTGGTTTGGGGTTCGCCATTGAGTTCGAACAGGTCATGATCAAGTTGATCGTCAAAGTGGACGGTGGTTTGTGTTTCCATGCCGCTGAGGTTCATGGATATGGAACCATTGAGCGGCAGGCGCAGGGCGTCATCGCGATTGCCCCAGTACTTGATGAAGGCGATGTTAGGATGGGCGATTGCGGTGGCTTTCAGGGGCATGGTATTCTCCGATGTGAATTATAGCTTAGCACGCCAGGCTGGGGAGGATTGTAGACCCGATCGGGGATCATCGGAGAAAGGGGAAAGATGAACGCGGCCCTTTTTAAGACCGGGCAGGTTTATACCGGATAAATTCGGTCATAGACCTCGGGGCAATATTTCTCAACGGTTTCGGCAGTGATGCTGTTCGTGCGGCAGATCTCCGCGTAAAGATCCACGCTCTTCCTCCGCGTGCGAAGTTGGGTTACGGGGTCAAAACCCCAAAGCCCAAACCGCTGTGACCAGCCCCGCTCCCACTCAAAATTGTCCACCAGCGTCCAGTGAAAGTAACCCTTAACCGGGGTATTGTTGTTAATCATGCGCCACATCGCATGCAGGTGCTCCAGCAGGTATTTGCGCCTGAAGTCATCCTTGCCATCTTCGACACCATTTTCGGTTATGTAAATTGGCAGGTCAAATTGCGCCGCCCACTTGATGCCAGCCATGAACCCCTGCGGGTCGTTGTTCAAGAAGCCCGTTTCGGAGAGTTCCGCGTCTTTGGGGTAGGAAAGCTGGGTATACATCTCTGACCGTCTTCGGAGGTCAAAACGCACCAACTCGCGGGTGTAGTAATTCAGTCCGATGAAGTCCTGGGTGTTTTTCGCTTGGGGGATGTCTTCTTTGAGCATTACGGCATCGAACTTGCCGGTTATCAGTGCCTGGGGAAGAGCCTCGTTGAAGACTTTGTTGTACAGATTGGTGGTGTAGCGCGTGAGTGGGCTGCGATTTGCCGGAAGAAATCCGCGCCAGTGATGCGCTATGCCTACCCGCGCCTCGCTCTGCGCGGTGTGAATTGCCTGATACGCAGCCGCATGCCCTTTTAGCAAATTAGACATCACTTTCAAGGCTGCTTTGAGGTCGTTTTTGCCTGGGGGAAATCCACCGCCCAGATACCCACCGGACATCAGGACGTTTGGTTCGTTAATCGTGATCCAATGGTTGCAGTGGCTGCCCAAAGCCTCCACGACGCGTCGCGAGAACTCCGCGAAAAGGTCAACCGCCGCCTCGTTCTCCCACCCTCCCATTTCAACCAACCACATGGGGGTGGTGAAGTGGTGCAGCGTGATCATCGGGAGCATGTTGCGTTCCTTGAGCCCAAGGAGCATGGCGCGGTATCGATCCAGAGCGTTTTCGTCCCATCGGTCGAGCTCCGGCTGAATGCGGGACCACTCCACTGAGAATCGGTGCGCGTTTTGATAGGTTTCGTGTGCCCGGTCAAAATCCTCGCGCCACCGACCCGCCCACCAATCGCCCGCCCTGCCCGACCGGTCGCCGTTTATGATGCGCCCTTCCTGCTGCTCCCACGCCCACCAGTCGTTGTTGAGGTTGTTGCCCTCAACCTGGTGTGCCGCGGTGGCAGTGCCCCAATAAAAACCACTTGGAAAAGTAAAAGCAGCTCTTGGCATAATCATCTCCAACGCATTGTTTTGTGTATTTTACTCGTCTTTAACCAAATGGCGCAGGGTGTTTTCCCTGCGCCATTATTACGTGAATGATCTGGAATTTCAGGCATCCACCGGTTGAAGGAACTGGCTGTTATATAGCTCAGCGTAGAACCCTTCGCGAGCGAGCAGCTCAGCATGCGTGCCCTGCTCCACGATATCGCCTTCGCGCAGCACAAGGATGCGGTCGGCATTGCGAATCGTTGAAAGACGGTGGGCAATGATGAAGCTGGTGCGACCACCCATGAGTTTGTCCATGGCTTTCTGGATCAGCACGTCTGTGCGGGAGTCCACCGAGCTGGTGGCTTCATCCAG
>JAYFQB010000363.1:0-12208 GCA_034927385.1 Anaerolineaceae bacterium
TCATCAGCATCGCGCGTGCCCTCCTGGCTGAGCCGGATATTTTCGTCATGGATGAAGCCACCAGCTCGGTGGACACCCTTACTGAAGCCCTGATCCAAAAAGGCATGCAGCGCTTGATGAGCGGACGCACCAGTTTTATCATTGCCCACCGCCTGTCAACAATCAAATCCGCGGATTTGATCATGGTAATTGACGAGGGGCAGATCATCGAAAAAGGCAACCACGAGAGCCTGCTGCGTCAAAAAGGGAATTACTACAACCTCTACACCAAGCAGTTCCGCCATGACCTGGAAACTCAGTTCGATCCATTTGCGGCTCAAGAAACACAATCTTCTGCTGCCTGAGGTCTGCTATGCGGTTCGCGGTTAACTACTCGACAAAATTAGCCGAGCTCATCAAAGCCGGCAAGCTGGATTGTGATCTGTTCAAATGCCCCGAATGGGATGGGCTGCTAAAAGCTGCCTCGGCGGTCAAACCGGTCTATTTACATCTCGATATCAACGTCGGCAGGGACGAAATCCGGCAACTCGACTTTGAAAAGTTGAGAAATATGTTGGCTGAAACAGGTTCGCCGCACGTCAATTGTCACCTTTCCGGCACCCAGAACCTGAAAGTGGGCAGCAAGGCGGACCGCACGAAGTTGCTGAAACTTTGGATCAAGGAAATCGAGGTTCTCAAAAAAGAGTTCGAAGGGTATCCTGTGATATCCGAGAACCTTCCTTTTGAGCCTCTCATTCCAGAATATCAGATCGCCTGTGATCCAGATTTGATTAGCAGCGCGATCATCGAGACGGACACTGGTTTATTACTGGACATTTCCCACGCGCGGATCACTTCCGAAACGCTTCGGGTCGACTATCAGAGCTACATCGAAAAGCTGCCTCTCCACCGATTGCGGGAGGTGCATATAACCGGGCTTCGAATGTATCACGGCTTCCTTGAAGACCATTTTGAGATGCAGCCTGCTGACTGGGCTTCAACTGAATGGGCTTCCGAACAGATTAACTCCGGGATGTGGCGAAAACCGGAAATTGTGGCGTTTGAATATGGCGGGGTTGGGGAATGGTTCTCCTGGCGCACAGAAACCTGGGCGTTGGAAGATCAAGTCCCCAAGCTTGCTCGATTGTTCAGCGAAGGATAAGCATTTTTTGGGGGAACTGATCGCGGTTCCCCCTTTTTTTCCCAGGGAGGATAGGAACAAACCAATCTCCTCCGAACTCGGATTTAGACCGTCCGGGTATAATCAAGAACGATGAACGCTCCAGCGCAGCGCGTAAAGATTACCAAGGTAAATCCCTGGCTGATTCCATTCGCCATTTACCTGATTGCCCTGGCTGTCCGCCTGATTGGTCTCAAATTCAGCTTCCCACTCCTAACGCATCACGACGAGCAGTATGTTATCGACCCTCTGATTGAAATGAGCAGGAATCACACCCTTGATTCCGGGCGGTATGCCAAAGGAGGGCAATTTTCGTACACAGTCTTGTTTGGTTATCTGAACCTGATAAGTAAGCTCTTCTTCCATAAAAATTTGGGCTGGGCATACAGTGAAGATCCTTTGTTCTTCTACTTCCATGCCCGCATGGTGATAGCCTTTTTTAGCGCGTTGGCACCTGTGCTTGCCTGGAAGATTGGAAAACTCATCAAAGGGACAGATTTCTCCCTCGCGGCAGCCTTTCTGACCTGTTTTTATCCCCCGTTCATTGTCCATTCGCACTACATCACGCCAGACATGCTGAATGCCGTTTTCGCTTTGGCAATTATCCTTCTTTGTCTGCTGTACCTGCAAAACCTGAAACCAGTCTGGATGGTTCTTGCTTGTGTGGCAGTCGCGCTGAACACCATCGAAAAATATCCCGGGATTCTCTCCTTTGGGATTGTGCTCTTAACGCTGGGCATCAGCGTGTTTTCCCAGAAGAACAAATCAGCCAAAGAGAAGCTTGGCAGGTTCCTGCTTGGGACCTTAATCGCGATGGCGATCGTTGTGTTGGCAATGTTTCTCTTTGCCCCACACTTCTTCTTCAAGTTTGATTTGATCCGCGAAGCCCTCAAAATCGAAGCGCGCGCCACCCACCTCGGAGCGGACAATCTAAGCTGGCTCGGCAACATGCTCTTTTATCTGAAGGTGTTTGTCAAATCTGCTGGGTGGATTGTTGCTTTGTTTGTCGTTGTTGGTGTGGTTTTTTCCGTCCTCTCCAGGCAGCCGGAGGTGTTACTGCTCTACTTTGGCGCGGGATATTGGGTGGCGATGAGCAAATTGGGTTTGCATTGGGAGCGTTGGTCACTGCCAATGATGATTACTCCCCTGCTGCTTTCCGCCTTCGGGGTTTCTAAACTATGGGGAGCAATCAACCGTCAAAAGTTCGCCAGAGCGGCAGCAACTTTCATCCTCGTGGTGGTTGGCTTCGTCTATGCGCTGAACGGTCTTACCTCATCCGTACTCCTGACCTGGAAAGATACTCGTGCATCAGCTCTCCATTTCGCAGAGGAGAAGGGCATCACCGAAGAAAAAACCGTGGGTGAAGGCTATACCCCCTTTCTCCCGAGGTCCGCGATAACTATTTTTGACTTTGACTTCAACAACCCAGGTCAGGTCGAATATGTGATTCTCTCCTCCAGTATGTATGGAAGGTTCGAGGCGGAACCCGACCGATATACAGCGGAAAACGCGTATTACGCGGACCTTCGCTCCAAAGCGACCCTGGTGGCTGAGTTCGTTCCAGAAAGAAAACCAACGACCCCAATTGAAAAACTCGCCGTAGTTGGAGATTACCTGCACAACCTGTTCACAGGCACAAAAACAATTCATACCACCGGTCCCACAATCCAGATTTACCGCCTGCCATAGCAGCGCGAAGTCCTCTTAAACCTAAGCCGTTGTGCCATTTTCGTTGATTCTTCTCGCAATTTACCCTATCAGCGGTTATAATTGCGGTACTTATTTGAGAGAGTGATATGGAACCTGTTGTGATACTTGAAAGCGAAAGTTTTTCTGCAGACGATCAGCCTGACCCTGCAAGTATCAAGGGACGCTCCGCTCAGAGGTACTCCGCCGCGTAATTCAACCGCGGGCAAGGGTGCTGGTGAGTGAGCCTGTCCCTTGTAATTTTTGCTTTCACCAATAAAACTAAATACTGACTGTGAGGTGAGAGATGATCTATTTAAGCAAACTACTTGATCAAAAAGTTTGGGATGCTTTTGGGCATGTCGTCGGCAAACTGGACGACCTTTTGGTCGATAAAACCGACCAAACCATGCCTCCAATTACCGCTATCTCGATTAAAGATGGCACGCATGAGCCCAAACTTGTTGACGCGAAAGACATTGCCACACTCTGGCCCAGCATTACGTTGAATGTGGACATCTCCAAACTCGACCTCTACCCACCAGCAGGGCATGAGCTTTACCTCAAGCAGCGAACCCTCGACCAACAAATTGTCGACACCGAAGGCAAGCGCCTTGTGCGGGTTAACGATCTGCAAATCGCCCGAAAGAACAACCGTTTCTATCTCACCGGCGTGGATGTCGGCGGAACGGGTCTGATGCGCAGATTGGGTATCGAGAATATCGCCAAATCCGCCGCAAAGCTCCTGAAAAAAGACTGGAAAACTCATGTCATCCCTTGGGAAGATGTGGCATCCATTGAGCATGACGACCCTCTGAGGCTGAAAGTCTCGCAGGACCGCCTGGTACAAATGGAACCAGCCGACATCGCCTCGATCCTCGACGACCTGGATCACCACACCAGCAAAGCCCTGCTACAAGGCTTCTCAGATGAACAGTTGGCAGACACGCTGGAAGAATCCTCCGCCGAGGTCCAACAAGCCGTCATCGCCGCTCTCCAGCCGGAACGCGCCGCGGACATCCTGGAAGAAATGGACCCGGATGAAGCCGCCGACCTCCTGGCAAACATGGACGACCAGGTTAGCGAGCAGTTGCTGAAACTGATGGAAGATGAAGACGAAGAGGATGTCCGCAGCCTTTTGCGCTATCCCGAGGACTCTTCCGGAGGCATCATGACCACCGAATTCGCGTCGGTTCCAGGCAAGTACACCGTGGCACAGGCGCTGGAGTATCTGCGAACAAATGAGGACGCGAAAGATGACGAGTTCATGTTTTACGTCTATTTGCTCGATGATAAAGAAAGGTTACAGGGCGTTATCAGCCTGCGCGACCTGGTCACAGCCCGGCTGGACCAAAACCTGTCTGAATGGTTCGATGACGATCCAGTTAGGGTTAATCCGTTGACCCCTCAGGAGGAAGCTGCCTACTTGGTGGCGAAATATAACCTAATGGCGGTACCGGTCATCGACCCCGAAAGCAACGCGATGCTCGGGATTGTGACAGTGGATGACGCGATCGACACTGTCCTTCCCACCGCCTGGAAAAAGAAAATGCCTCGCTTCTCCGGAAGGTAAAAACCATGAAAAAGATGAAACTACCTTTATGGTTGAAAAATTTTTTGTTTTTTTTGAGCATTCTCGGTCCTGGTCTGATTACAGCTTCGGCGGATAATGACGCGCCAGGCATTGCCACCTACTCGATGGTTGGCTCAGCTTTTGGGTACAACTTCCTTTGGCTGATTCTGGTAATTACAATTGGGGAAGTGGTTGTCCTCGAAATGGCAGCAAGAATGGGCGCGGTTACAGGTAAAGGCACAGCAGACCTGATCCGCGAAAAGTTCGGCGTAAAAATGACCACTTTCGCCATGTTCTGCCTGCTGATAGCCAACCTTGGCACAACAATCGCGGAATTTGCGGGTATCGCCGCTGCTGGTGAGTTGTTTGGAATCAGCAAATACATCACTGTGCCGCTTCTTGCAGTTTTCATGGGCTTGTTAGTGCTGCGCGGCAATTACAAAATCATCGAGAAGATACTGATCGGACTGAGTCTGGCTGCGTTGAGTTATATCGCGACCGTTTTTATCATCAAGCCTGATTGGGGTGAAATACTGCATGCCACCGCCATGCCGCAGATTCAACTTTCACGTGACCAGATGGTATCGATGCTGGCGGTCATCGGAACGACAATCACACCCTGGGCTATCTTCTATCTCCAGGCTTCCGTGGCAGATAAAGGCGTTTCGATGGATGAATACAAGGGCACGAGGACAGATGTAACCTTCGGCGCCGCCTGGGGCAATGTCATTTCAGCCTGTATCATCATTGTCTCTGCCGCTACCTTGTTTAAAGCAGGAATTCGTGTGGAAGACGCGAAAGATGCAGCCATGGCGCTTGCCCCTCTGGCAGGGGACTCCTCCACGATCCTGTTTGCTGTCGGTTTGCTCGGAGCATCCCTGCTTGCCGTCTCGGTCCTGCCGCTTTCCACAACGTACGCGATCTGCGAAGCGTTTGGCTTTGAACGCGGCTTAAATCGCAGCTTCCGCGAGGCGCCGATCTTTTACGGTTCCTTTATTGGCATTATCATCCTGAGTGTCTTAATCGTGCTGATCCCGGGTATGCCGCTTTTCAACATAATGATCCTTTCACAAACCGTGAACGCGGTCTTGCTTCCGGTGATTTTGGCGCTGGTGCTAAAACTTGCCAATGACCGGGCGGTGATGGGTCAGTATCGCAATTCCAGGTTTACAAACATCCTGGCAATTGGCATTACCGTGTTAATTATCCTCGTTACCGTTGTCCTGTTGCTGGAGCCCATCATCAACTTCGTTTGATTTTGGCTTTGCAGGTTTATTTCAGATCGCCTCATCCTTTGATGGGGCGTTTTTTATTTGGGAAGTGCTTGCAATAGATCGTAGATGCTGGAAAAGGTGTTTTTCTGACCTGCGTATTCAATCTGCCAGGTGGAATTTCCGTTTTGCGGCAAAACACACACCCTAGGGCTGCCAGGGATCCATTCCTCATCCACCATAAACCCCGCCCTGTTAAGAGCCCGCCTGGTCCAGATCAATTCAGGTCCCTGCCCTTCCAAAAAAACAGACCGGTCACCTAAATTCTGCGTGTCAAAAGTCCCCGAAAACGGGTCAAAACGAACCCCCGCGCGGTTAAACGTCTTCCCAAAGCTTCCGTTGAGCACCAGGTCTTCCGGTGCGCCTTGCAAAATGCGTCCTTCCTCGTCCATCAGCCAAATTCGGTCTGCGTGCCGCAGCGCAAGGTCGAGATCATGCGTGGAGGTCAACACAGCTTTTTCGTGCCCGGAGGCGAGGTCGTGCAGCAGGTCCATCACAACCACCCTGCCAGGCAAATCGAGGTAAGCCGTCGGTTCATCCAGCACCAAAAGCTTCGGTTCCTGTGCCAATGCCCGCGCGATCATCACCTTCTGGCGTTCTCCATCGATCAGCGTGTGCACATTCCTTTCACTGAGCTTCTCCACGCCAACTACGCGCAAAGTTTCATAAACAACTTTCCAGTCCTTTTCCGTCATCCGGTCGAATAAACCAGTGAACGGGAAACGACCCATAGCCGCAAGTTCATCTACGCGCATCGCACCAACCGAAATCGGGCTGGTCAACACAACGCTCACCTGGCTGGCTAATTCTCGTGGATGATATGACTCAAGTTTCTTTCCCGAAAGCCGGATCTCGCCCCCCAACTTGTGCTGCAATCCTGTTACGGTCCGAAGCAAAGTGGACTTTCCGGCTCCATTAGGACCCACCAAACAGACAAACTCACCGGCGTTGAGCTGCAAATCCAGCTTCTCTGCCACCACTTTCGGGGATTTCGCCCCGTTTTTGTAGCCGATCGACAAGTCGGTGGTTTGCAAAACGGGAGGAGTTAGACGTTGAATGATGCAGCACCTCGCTTCCGTTTCAACACCACCCACAAAACGAATGGCGCGCCAAACAATGAAGTCACCACGTTAATCGGGAGCACAAGCTGGCTGCCAGGTAATTGAGCGATCAGGCTTGCCGCCATTGATACAGCCGCGCCAATTAGAATTATCGCCGGGATGAGTATCTTATGGTTCGATGTCCTGAAGAGGTTTCGGGCTATGTGCGGCACTGCCACCCCGATGAAGCCAATCGGTCCGCAAAAAGCAGTTACAGCCCCGGAGAGAACTGAGGCGCTGAGAAGCACCACGAAACGCAGCAAGCCTGTGTTCAGCCCCATGGTTCGGGCGTAATCCTCACCTAAAAGCAGCGCGTTCAGCCCCTTGGGAAGCAGTGCCAACAGCCCAACTCCGCTGAGAATGACAACTGCCATAACTCTCAACTGTGTCCAGTTGACTCCGCTGAAAGAACCAAACGACCAGATGGAATAAGCCTGAATCCGTTCCGGCGCGCTGAAGTAAACCAACAGGCTGACGACCGCCCCAGTGGCATGCCCAAACATCAACCCCAAAATCAACAATGTCGTAGGATTCTGAACCCATCGCCCAACCAACAGAATAAGCGCCAGCACCACGCTCGCCCCAGCCGACGCAGCCAAAACCAGGGAGAATTCCCCTGCTACGTTCAGCGATGGGATGAAAAGCCCACCCACAAAGCTGGAGCCCAGAATTGCCAGCGCTACGCCCAGGCTGGCTCCGGAATTGATGCCCAGGATGAACGGGTCTGCCAGCGGGTTTCGAAACATGGTCTGCATCTGCAAGCCGGAGGCGCTCAAAGCAATCCCAGCCAGGGCAGCAGTCAAAACCCGTGGCAGGCGTGAGTTTTGCACAATGTAGACCCAACTCTCTTTTACCCCTTCCCCGCCAACAAGAATGGTCCAGATATTCTTAACAGGAATATTGACGGACCCGAGGACAAGGTTAAGGATAAAAAGAAGAAGGATCAGGAAAAAGAACAGCCCAAATAGCCAATACCGGTTTGTCTGCCGGTTTACTTCACGGCTGGGAGTATCTTCTATTGGGCTGTTCATGATCATCTCAGACTACTGCAATGCGAGATAGTAGAAAGGTACGTAATCAGGCAGCAAATCAGGGTAGAAAGACTTGATCAGGTCCCTGAGAATAACGTCCGGCGCAGCAGCACCACTCTCAAAATAGTCCACAGCGCCAAGAGCCGTCATGCGATTGCTGTACGTGAAGACCTTACCCTGCTGGAAAGCGGTGAAATCCGCATATCTGGCATCCATAGCTGCCAGCGAAGCCAGGTCGGGAATTCCACCAACGTTCACCCAGGCATCCGCGTCTTTGGCACGTTCCAACACCACTTCAAAGTCAAGAGGTTGCGCGCCGCTGCCTTCGAGGTCTTTGAAGACGTAATCAGCACCAGCATCAGCAAGCAGAAGGGCAATATAGCTTTCGCCGCCGGGCATATACCAGGTGCCTTCATACGCGGTATTGGCAAAGACGGTCAAGCGTTCCGTCAAACCGCTGGTGAGATCTTTTGCTTCCTGATAGCGTTCAACGACCGCGTCGAAAAGGCTGTCGGCTTCGGCTTCTTTGTCATAGAATGCGGCGATAAACTTGCCCCATTCCGCGCGACCCAGTGGATCCTGTTCCAGATAATCGGAATTGATCACCACCGGAAGACCCGCCTCAAGCAGCATAGGGTGGGAGTCGTAATCCGTATAACCGCTGGCGGAGGTCATGATCAGGTCAGGGTTGAGGTCAACCAGGCGCTCCACATTGATATAAGAGCCACTGCCAACTTCGTAAACAGCTCCAGCTTCGATCCAGGTTAACACATCAGGATTGTAGATATAGCTTGCGGCATCCACTGCCACAAGGCTTTCAAGCACACCAAGTTGATCAAGGAAAGGCAGGTAAGTTGTGGAGAGCGACACAAAACTCTCAACCGGAGTATGCACAACCATGGCATCTCCAATATCGCTCGGGTCGGCTTGCCCAACGGGCACAAGCGCATATTGAACCGGCTCGGTTGCGCCAGTCCAGGGGACGAGAACTGTCAGAAGTTTGTAGCCGTCTTTGTGTTCGAGGGTAAAGTTCTGCGCGTAATCGATGGTAACCTGAACGTCATTTACAGGCGCTTCGGTTACTTCTTCAACGGGGCTGCTTTCCTCAGTGGGTTCTTCCAGCGGGTAGGCTTCCGCGGGTGGTGCGGCTGTTTCGACAACTGCGGCAGGTGCCTGGCAGGCAGGCAGAACCAACATAATCAAGACAGCCAGAAGGGTAAAGATTTTTTTCATATGCTCCTCTTTCTAAAAAAATCAACCCCTTCTGGATTAGAAAGGGTTGAGAATATGAGCATATCTCACCCGCCTCCTTAATCCGAGAAGGTTTTGTGGGGTTTTCCTGGGGATGACTTCCTGGCTCGTCTGTTCGACTTACAGTTGCGGTACAGCGCTGGACTCTCACCAGCTTCCGTCATTACACCCTCGCGTCCGGGCATCGGGTAACCACAGGGTTTCAATTGTGACCATATTTTAGCATTCCAAATTACGAATGTCAACAATTGCAAAATTTGGACACCTGCCTGAAGATGCATCTCGGTCTTTGTCTCCGGAAGGCTAATTCGAGTCGTTCTGAAATCCGGCTTTTTTCCATTCCCACATTCACCCGAAACGAAACCTGGTTTTGTCCAAAATTCGGAAAAATTGTGTGTGAGAAGGTACAATAATCCCAATGAAAAAGACCAGTCTTCGTGCCTTGCCAGAAAACAACCTTGCCAAATTCCAATCCCTGCAAACAGGCAACGACTGCGCGATTCACTCCCTCGCGGCAGCGATCGAACTTCTTGCCGACGTCAAACTGGAACCTCGGGAAATTATTGATGAAGTCAACCGCATCTGGTGGCACGGGCGCTTTTTCCGTCTGGCACCAAAGTCCGGCATCACACCCCCGCTGCAGGTACGCTTATTACGTTACCTGGCAAAAAAGCACAACCTTCCGCTCACAGCCAGGCTTTTCCACCTGAGTCCCGAGCTGCTGCGGGCGACTGCCGAAGCGGATAATATCGCAACCTTGGTGACAATCTATTGGTGGTTCCGCCGCGCCCCAGCTATCTATTACATGGACCAACCCAAGAATTTCAAAACGACAAAAGCCGCCGGCGGGCATACGATGGTGTTTGCCGCCTAAAACCCGGAACACCGCAGCGGCGATACCCCCACCCCGTGGGGCTTTATCAATTCCTGGGTGACCCAGGGAACAGGTCTTTTTTGGATGAAAGACGCTGATTTTCAAAAATCCTGGGGCATCCCAATCCCCCGTTGGGGAAAAGGTGCCGCGGTTGTTATCTCACATAAGGAAATTATCGAATCGTGAAACCCTTCGCCCTGCTCGGCAAACTTGCCCGGAAATACTCTACCATGATTATTCTGACCACCCTGACCATGTTGGGGCTCGTCGGCGCGCAGCTTCTGATCCCCTGGATCATTCGCCAACTGATTGACCGCCTGACAACCCAGCCACTGGACCAGGGAACAATCGACTTCATTACCCGAATCTCGCTGATCGCGCTGGTCGTCTTCGTTGCCCGGGCGTTGATGCAGTTCGTCCGCTCTTACGCCGCTCATATTGCCGGCTGGGGAGTTGTTTCGGATGCCCGCCGCCTGGTTTACGAGCACATACAGCGGCTCTCCCTGCGGTTTTACGAGGATAAGCAGACCGGTCAGTTAATGTCCAGAATCATCAACGACACCGATCTGTTTGAACGTATGATCGCACACGCGCTGCCGGATGTCATCGTGAATGGCATCACGCTGGTTGGCGTGACCGCAATTTTGCTTTCGATGAACGTCAGGCTTACCCTCCTGACCCTGATCCCAATCCCATTGATTGTTCTGGCGTTAATCGGTTACAGCAAGATGGTTCGCCCAGCCTTCAAAAACCGCCAACAGTCCATTGGTGAACTGAACGCGGTCCTAAACGACAGCCTCTCCGGCATCCGCGAGGTTAAAGCTTTTGCCCGCGAAGAAGACGAGCTGGATAAAGTTGACGACAAAATTCAGCTTGTTTTGCATAAAAACCTGCGTGCTTTGAAGCTCATGGCAATCTTCAACCCTATTTTTGACTTTGCCGCCGGCATCGGTCAGTTGCTTGTAATCTACTTTGGCGCGCGAATGGCGATTACTGGCACAATTTCAATTGCCGACCTGGTCGCGTTTTTCCTGTACCTCGATAGCTTCTATACCCCCGTGCGTAATCTCGGCAACTCAATGGAAGCCGTACAGGAATCCCTCGCTGGCTTTGAACGAATCGCCGACATTCTGACCGTCTCCCCGGAAATCGCTTCGCCTGCCAACCCCCACGTTTTCACTGAGCCTATACAAGGCAACATTCGGTTTGATAACGTTCGTTTCTATTACAACCAGGGCGAAGACGTTCTGATGGATGTCAATCTCGACATCCCTGCCGGGAGTACATTGGCGCTGGTTGGACCCACTGGCGTCGGCAAGACCACCCTGGTAAGTCTTATCCCTCGGTTCTATGACGTCATCGAAGGAAAAGTGAGCGTTGATGGCGTGGACGTCCGCGAAATTGAGATGGACCTGCTGCATCAATCCGTTAGCATGGTGCTGCAGGATGTTTTCCTGTTCCATGGAACCGTCCGGGAGAATATCTCGTTCGGGAAGCCCGACGCAACCGAAGAAGACATCATTCGGGCGGCAAGGATAGCCAACGCCGAAGAGTTCATTCAACACATGCCCAATGGGTATGACACATTGATCGGCGAACGAGGCGTTAAGCTCTCTGGCGGTCAAAAACAACGTTTGTCGATCGCCCGGGCGGTGCTTAAGGACAGCCCGATTTTAATCCTCGATGAAGCCACCTCCTCGGTGGACACGGAAACTGAGCTTCTGATCCAACAGGCACTTGAACGCCTGATCAAGGGACGGACCACGATTATCATTGCCCACCGGCTCTCCACCGTGCGGAATGCTGATCGGATTGTGGCGCTTGAGGGCACCGGGATTGTCGAATCCGGCACACACGACGAGCTGCTGACCAAAAACGGACTCTATCACAAGCTCTACACCGCCCAACGGCAGTTATATTGAGATGTATTTTTACCGATTGATCCCTGCGCCGACAGCCTAACCCCCACCGTGGAGTCGTAGGTCAGGTTGCGCATTTCAACCTGACGTTGGAAACCTTTCGACGTTGAGCACTTCATATTGCTGCCAATCGCTGATATTTGTGATCGGCGGATTGAGGGCAATATACGTCCTTCCAACCCAGAATCCATGGTGCCCTCAATCTCGCCCTACTCTAAAAACTGATCGTGCCGGCGTCCTCGCCGTGCACGCGATCTGTCCGCAGTCGTAGGTCAGGTTGCGCATTTCAACCTGCCGTTGGAAACCTTTCGACGTTGAGCACTTCCTATTGCTGCCAATCGCTG
>JAYFQB010000115.1:0-3692 GCA_034927385.1 Anaerolineaceae bacterium
CAATAGCTTCCCCGCAGTTCTTCAGTATCATTTCAACTCATAATATCAAAAACGGCTCCAAAAAAGGAGCCGTTTTTGTGGATTAAATACGATTTTAGCCGTGCTTAAGCGCAGCCTGAGCGGCTGCCAACCGAGCCAACGGCACACGGAAGGGTGAGCAGCTAACGTAGTTGTTGCCGATCATGTGGCAGAACTCGATGGAGCTTGGATCACCGCCGTGTTCGCCGCAAATGCCGACTTCCAGGTCTTTGCGAACCGCGCGTCCGTCTTCAACCGCGCGTTTCATCAGTCGCCCAACACCATCCCGGTCAAGCTGCTGGAAGGGATTCTTTTCGAGGATACCCTTCTCAATGTAGACACCCAGGAAGGTGCGTTCCGCGTCGTCGCGGCTGTAGCCGAAGGTCATTTGGGTGAGGTCGTTGGTGCCGAAGGAGAAGAACTCAGCATATTCGGCAATCTCGCCGGCTGTCACAGCAGCGCGCGGGATTTCGATCATCGTGCCGAACTTGTAGCTAACTTCAACACCCTTCTCAGCCATGACATCCCTGGCAATCTTCACCAAAGTAGGCTGAACTTCCTTAAGTT
The DNA here is from genome assembly GCA_034927385.1 of Anaerolineaceae bacterium. Classification (GTDB taxonomy): domain Bacteria; phylum Chloroflexota; class Anaerolineae; order Anaerolineales; family Anaerolineaceae; genus Mesolinea. The sequence goes on from JAYFQB010000115.1 coordinate 586, forward strand.
CATTTACATGACCAGTCAGTGGGATCATCACTTCGGGATGAGGGTCAAAACCATTCAGTTTGGCGTCGCATGCGGCTTCAAAGATGGCGCGAACCTGCATTTTCATGATGTCGGGGTAAACGATGCCAAGCCGAATGCCGCGTAGACCCATCATCGGGTTACTTTCGTGCAGACCCATCACAATATCAAGCATCTGCTGTTTTTCGGCGAGACCTTCTGTGATGCCTTTGGCTTTCATCGTGGCAACATCCGTCAACAGGTCTTCCATGCTGGGGAGGAACTCATGCAGTGGGGGGTCAATCAGACGAATGATTACGGGCAAACCGGTCATTGCTTCAAAAAGTCCGTAGAAGTCGCCGTGCTGCAGGGGCAGAATTTTCTCCAAAGCGCCAAAATAAGCCCTGGCGGCAGGTGATTTTTCGATATTGGCTTTTTGCGTGTCGATCTCAGCCTTCAGTGCCGCCTTGTCCTTATCATTCAGACTGCGTCCTTCGAGCCGACCCGCGGCATAAGCTTTTTCGAGCTGCTCAACATCATTCAGCATGTGTTGGGTGGTTTCAGAGTTCATGATCATCTTCTGCACATCTGGCAGCCGAGTGACTTCGAAGAACATGTGCTCAGTGCGGCAAAGACCGATACCCTTGGCGCCGTAAGAGCGGGCGCGGCGGGCATCCGCAGGATAATCGGCGTTCGCCCAAACCTGCAAGCGAGAGACTTCGTCTGCCCAGCCGAGCAGAGTCATCAGTTCCTTCTGCTGTGAGAGGTCGGGAGTGGTCAAGCCAAGCTGACCAACAAAGACCTCGCCGGTGGTTCCATCGAGGGAAATCCATTCGCCTTCTGTGACGGTAATACCGCGGCAGACCATCTGGCGCTTGTTCATGTCGATTGCAACATCCGAAGCACCGACCACGCAAGGCACGCCAAACTGACGCGCAACCACAGCCGCGTGCGAAGTGGCACCGCCCTCACTGGTCAGGATGCCTTTTGCTGCCAGCATACCGTGAACATCATCAGGTTTAGTAAAAGGACGCACCATAATGACATCCTGTTTTTCAACATTATGCATTTTCTCAACAGTGTCGGCATCGAAATAGATCCGCCCAACAGCCGCACCCGGAGAAGCATTGACGCCCTTGGAGTAGAAGCGTCCCTCTGAGCGGGCTTTATCCATATCCGCGCGGGAGAACTGGGGATGGAGCATCTGATCGATCTGGTCTGGTGTAACGCGGTTGAGGGCGTCTTTCTTGTCGATCAGACCTTCCTGCACCATATCATGAGCAACCTTGATCGCAGCCATCGCGGAGCGCTTGGCGTTGCGGGTTTGGAGCATCCAAAGTTTATTGTGCTCGATAGTGAACTCAACGTCCTGCATGTCCTTATAGTGCTGCTCAAGCCTTTCGGTGATGTCGGCAAATTGCGCGTAAACTTCGGGCAATTCGTCTTTCATTCCGGAGATTTTTGAGGTGTTGCGAATGCCGGCAACGACATCCTCGCCCTGTGCGTTCATCAGGTACTCGCCAAACATGACGTTTTCGCCGGTTTGCGGGTCGCGGGTGAAGGCAACGCCGGTACCAGAGTCCCCGCCCATGTTGCCAAAGACCATGGTCTGAATGTTGACTGCGGTGCCGAGTGAATCAGGAATGCTTTCGCGGCGGCGGTAGTCGATAGCGCGTTTGGAATTCCAGGAATCAAACACGGCTTTGGCGGCTAACTCGAGCTGCCTGAATGGGTCCTGTGGGAATTCGAAGCCCATCTGTTCGTGGACGACTTTCTTGTAGGCGTCCGTGATGGCTGCCCAGTCGGCGGCATTCATGTCGGTGTCGCTCTTGTAACCTTTTTCAGCTTTATACGCTTTCAGAGGCTCTTCAAAATGCTCATCATCAATGCCCATCACAACAGTTCCGAGCATGTGGACAAGCCGACGGTAAGAATCGTTGACGAAACGTTCATCGCCGCTCTTTGCTACCAGACCCTTTGCAACCTCATCGTTCAAGCCAATGTTGAGGACTGTGTCCATCATGCCAGGCATGGAGAACTTGGCGCCGGAACGGCAGGACACAAGCAGAGGATTGGCGGGGTCGCCAAATTTCTTGTCTGCCTGCTCCTCAACGGTTTTTAGGGCGACAAGAACCTGGTCCCACATTCCCTCAGGGAATTCGCGGGTAACCTGAAACGCGTTGCAGGCTTCGGTTGTAATGGTTAGTCCCGGAGGGACTGGAACACCGGCACGAGTCATATCGCCAAGGTTGGCACCTTTACCGCCAAGCAAGCCGCGAACGCCATCCCAGTTGCCAGCGTAAGCTTCAGCCTGATCAACTTCATTGAATAAAAAAACCCATTTTTTTGACATAGATCCTCCTAACGATCTTTATTGTTTTATATCTTCAAGACCCTAAATTTTACCATACAGATATAGTCTCTCCGGAGATGAATAACCTTGTCTGATGGGGAAGATGCCTTTTTTTCGGGGAAAAATGCGGGAGAAGGCAAAATTGATTGCACTTAGTCTTACCGTACACAATCGGTCGCATCACGCTGGTCTGGCAGCCGGATTGGCTGGAAGGCGGCTGCGAGTGGAATGGGTAAAGGCAAATCGCCACGCAAATGAATTTTGTTTTCACGGAAAGGAACGATCTTGTGTTGATCGCACCAATAACGCCACGAAATATTCCCTGATTGTGCCGGCGTCCCCGCCGTGCACACGAACAAGCCAGAGGCTTCATCCTCTTTTTTCCCCATCTTCCCGATTGTGCCGACCATCCCGATTGTGCCGGCGTCCCCGCCGTGCACACGAATTAGCCGGAGGCTTTATCTTTTAGAAAAGTAGGGTGAGATCTTCTGTTGATCGCACCAATAATGCCACGAGACGTTCACCCCTGATTGTGCCGCCTGTGCCCAAATCCTGATCATGCCGCCTGTGCCCACCATGAAATGGGTGGGTAGTCACCCGACCGAGCACACCCATCCCCTGTGATCGTGCCGCCTGTGCCCACCATGAAATGGATGGGTAGTCTCCTGACCGAGCACACAATTTGACCGCAGGTCTCCAATCGCTCCAATATAATCATCATCATGCCGCCTGTGCCCACCATGAAATGGATGGGTAG
>JAYFQB010000119.1:0-2844 GCA_034927385.1 Anaerolineaceae bacterium
GAAACGAAAAGGGGCTTTGGCAGGAGATGCGGGAGCTCTTCCGACTGGACACGTTGCGCGAGAATACTTTGCTCTTTATTATCCTGATTTCAGCCATGCTGCTTGGGATTGGCTTTCAGGTTGCCTTCCCCTACATGATTGTGTACATCAACAACTACATCGGCGTAAGCAAAACGGAATACGCAATTGTTGGCGGCGCGGTGATCATCGGCAGCGCGATTGCTGCCATCCCGCTGGGGATCCTGGCTGATAAAATCGACAAACGCCTGATGATGGCTGTCTCAATCCTGCTTACCTGTCTGGGATGTTTTGCATTCTCGTTGGTTCGCGGCATCCCACTGTTGGCTCTAACCGGTCTTTTCTGGCAGATGTTTAACATGTCGGCTTCAATAGCTGCCATGTCGTGGCTGAAGGACTTGCTGCCGGAGGAAAACCGCGGCAAATTCCTTGGCATCCGCATGATCTTCTGGGTGCTGCTGCCAATGCTGATTGGACCAGGGATTGGATCAGCTCTGATTCGCCGCTTTGGGGTTCCAACGCTGGTTAACGGACAGGCGGGCTTCATTCCTGTGCCTGTTATCTTCCAGGTTGGTGCCTGCCTGGGGCTGCTGGCGCTTATCCCGTTGGCATTTGGGAGGATTAACCGCACACACAAACAAAACGAGGAGCAACATGCCTGATTTGGTTCACCACAACTTGTCTACCCCCTGGAAGGTCGATCAGCCGATACCCCTGCCAGAGTATCCCCGCCCGCAGTTGGTTCGTGAAAACTGGCAGAACCTGAACGGTTGGTGGGACTGCGTTATTCAGAGCCGCGTTGATCCTCAGCCGACGGTTTTCGGCGAGCAAATCCTGGTGCCTTTTGCCCCTGAATCAAGGCTTTCGGGCGTGGAGCGTGTGCTGCAACCGGACGAAAAGATATGGTATCGCCGAAGCTTTGAAGCACCGCACACCAAGGGCGAAGTGGTGATTTTGCATTTTGGTGCGGTTGACTTTTGCTGCGAGCTGTTTATTAACGGCAGTCGGGTTGGTGAACATTGGGGCGGCTATCTACCTTTTTCGTTTGACATCACACGTTTTCTTGTTGAGGGAGAGAACGAGCTGGTCTTGGCTTGCACCGACGCCACGGAGGCTGAATTGCACCAAAAAGGCAAACAGCGCCTCGAACCAGGCGGCATCTGGTACACATCTGTTTCGGGCATTTGGCAGACTGTCTGGCTGGAGGTATTGCCCCGACAGCACATTCAGAGCCTGAAACTGACGCCCAACCTCGACGCTTGTGAGCTTCTGGTCGAGGCTATATTATCCGAGGGATTGGATTGTAGTCGGATGGAGGTGAAAACCATCGCGTCATTTGAGGGGCAGGAGGTGGCTCGCGCTCGAGCTGAATCCGCCAACCGCCTGCTACTGCATATCCCTGAGCCACAGAAATGGCATCCTGATCACCCCTGTCTTTACGATCTTACCGTCCGCCTGAAGGTTGACGGGGTGGTGGTGGACGAGGTAAGCAGCTATTTTGCCATGCGTAAGTTTGGCAAAACCCGGGATGAAAAAGGTTTTTGGCGTTTCACGCTCAATGATGAACCAATTTTTCAGTTCGGTCCGCTCGACCAGGGCTACTTCCCCGAAGGGCTCTACACCGCGCCTTCTGAAGAAGCCATGCTTTTTGATATTGAATACGCCAAAAAGATTGGCTGCAACATGATCCGCAAGCATGTGAAGGTCGAACCGGCAAGGTGGTATTACGCCTGTGACCGCCTCGGGATGATCGTCTGGCAGGACATGCCCAATGGTGGACGCACCACCAAAGACGCCATCGTTGCCTTCACCTTCACCTCGGGCATCCATCGCTCCGATATCCGCCGCCTGAACCGCTTTGGCAGGGAGGACCCGCGAAACCGCGAGGAGTTCAACCAGGAGCTGAAGCAGCTCATCGACCACCTCTACCACTTCCCCTGCATCGCGGTTTGGGTGCCCTTTAACGAAAGCTGGGGGCAGTTCCACGCCATCCAGACTGCCTATTGGGTGAAAGGTTACGACCCAACCCGTCTGGTGGACCATGCTTCGGGCTGGTTTGACCAGGGAGGCGGTGACTTTCAGAGTCGGCATGTGTATGTAAAAGCCTTGAGTGCTTCTCAGCCGGATGAGCGTATTTTGGCTGTGACCGAGTTTGGCGGGTACACCATGCAGGTGGATGGGCACGTCTACACGGAAAAACGGCGTTTCGGCTATGGTCACCAAATGGACACTGCCTCGCTGACCAGTGCTTACCTGCGCCTTTTAGCGGGGCAAGTTAAGCCCCTGATCCCGCTTGGGCTTTCTGTGGCGATCTACACCCAAACAACCGACATCGAAACCGAAATCAACGGCTACCTAACCTACGATCGCAAAGTCGAGAAGATGGACCCGGATATCCTGCGCAAAGCTCACATGGAGCTCTACCAGGCGATGAAGGAGTAAAAAAACAGCCCTGAAAAGTAGTAAGGTGCGATCTTCTGTTGATCACACCGATAATGCCGCGACACATCCCCACGAAAACTCAGAAAAGTAGGGTGTGATCTTCTGTTGATCGCACCGATAATACCGCGAAATACCCTCAGAAAAGTAGATACCGTCTTGATTGTCAAGGGCTATTATCATGTCTGGGTGCTAAAGAGAGGATCAAACGGCTTACCTGACTTCAGGACTCCATATGCCAAGTGTAGCAATTTCTTCATGGCCGCAACGATGATCTCCATCTTGACATGGTGGCTGGCCAGCATACGCCTTTTCAGGTCCATGACGATTGGGTTGTAATTTGTAGCAACAACGGCTGGCATATAGAGATACTTCCGCAACTCTCTC
>JAYFQB010000187.1:0-9462 GCA_034927385.1 Anaerolineaceae bacterium
CATAAAAGCTCATAGGAGAATTTAATTATTTAACATATTTTCTATTCAATTATTGAGCAATTTTTGATTATTATTTACAACAACCATTAATAACACCCCTTTTCCGCGAGTTTCAATTCCCTGCCATATCTGGTGGATTAAGTTATACTTAATTACTGTGATTTACCTAAACCAAATCTCACCAAAACTGACACAGATTTTGCCTTGTCAATTTCACCTCTACCACATATAGGAGTGAGCATGTACGGATACAGTGGAAAAGTCCTTCACATTGACCTGAAAACAAAGAAAAATTGGGTCGAAACGAAACCAGAAGAATGGTACAAAATTTATATCGGCGGCGTTTCGATGGCTTCGCGCCTCCTCTGGGAGAACATTGTCCCCGGGTGCGACCCATTGGATGACGGTAACCCAATCTGTTTTGCCAACGGCATCTTCACCGGCACGCCGGTGCCCGTCGGCGGCAAGTTTGGGCTGGCGTCCAAATCGCCCCTGACCGGTTTCATCGGAGACAGCCTTTCAGGCAGTTGGTTCTCAATCGCCCTGAAACGCGCCGGCTGGGATGGCATGGTGCTGCACAACAGTTGCGACCGCTGGACACATCTGTTTGTTGATGACGAACGCGTCCAGTTTAACGATGCCACCTACCTGCTCGGCAAAGGCACTTTCGAAACCGAGGAAGCGATCCGCGAGAAACTTGGAGATGAGCAAATTCGTTCCTGCACCATCGGCACTTGCGGCGAAAATCTCGTTCGCTACGCCAATGTTACCAACGACGGGCGCCAGGCTGGCCGCACCGGTCATGGAATGCTCTGGGGGCACAAAAAGCTGAAAGCGGTTTCGGTGCGGGGCACCCACGGGGTTAAGGTTTTTGACCCTAAAGCCCTCAATCAACTCTCTTACGACATCTCAAAAAGTGCGCAGGGGAAAGACACGGAAAAATACCGCATCTTTGGCACCTCAACCGGTTTGCTTAACACCAATAAGCTCGGTGTTTTACCGACCCGCAACTTTCAGGAAGGCGTTTATGAAGATGCTGAGCTGGTTAGCGGCGAATACCTCGACAAACACCACAAGGTTAAAGTAATCGCCTGTGCCCAGTGCCCCATCGCTTGCGAACAGATGTCCATGGTCAAAACCGGACCTTTCGCCGGCGCCATGACGGGTATCGAATATGAGAGCCTTTTCGCGAACAGTTCCAACCTGGGCATTTCGGACATGCGTGCTGCCATCAAACTGATCACCATCTCTGACCATGACGGCATGGACAGCATCACCATGGGTGTCACGATCGGCTGGGCGATGGAATGTTACGAGCGAGGTGTTTTAAAGAAAGAGGATTTTGCCAGCAAGGCTCACCCCGAAGGTCTCGAACTTAACTTCGGCAATGGCGACGCTGCTGTTGCCGTCGCCGAAATGATCCGTGACCAGGAAGGCATTGGAAAGATCCTGTCTCAGGGAACCCGCATTGCCAGCCGGATAATCGACGAGGAACGCGGCACGGAGAGCTTCAAATGGGCAGTGAACACAAAAGGGCTTGAATCCGCCGGCTATGACGCGCGTTCGCTCAAAACTTTCGCGCTCGGGCTTGCAACAGGCACCCGCGGCGGTTGCCACAACCGCTCATCCGCCTATGACCCAGACATGAAAGGTGAAACCAACCGTCTGACGGTTGATGAAACCCGCGGGCGTGTTGCCGCCGACTCAGAGGAATACGCCGCAGTCTACGACACCCTGCCGCTGTGCAAGTTCATCCGCCGTTGTTTCACCGGCAAGGCTGACCGCGCCGGCGCCTGGCCTGCCATCGCCGGTCTGATCAACGCCACCACGGGTTGGAATTTTGGCTACGATGAAGTCGACCTGATCGGCGTGCGGGCGTGTACCATCAAGAAATCCTTCAACATCCGTGAGGGATGGAACGAAAAAGATGACGATCTGCCCTGGCGCTGGAAGCACGACCCCTTCACCAAAGGACCCGGCGCGAACACCGTCGTGACCGATGAGGAACTCGAATACCTGAAGAAGCTTTACTACCAAGCCAAAGGCTGGACGGAGGAAGGCTTGATCCCCAAAGAGTTATTGATCAAGCTCGGAATGTCCGACGTGGCTGAACAAATCGGAGTCTAACGAGGAGCTTATGGCAACCAGTACTTCAAAATATGCATATATTGATTGCGACCCTAACCTTTGCGTAGGCTGTCAGCTATGCGAATACGCCTGTTCGTTCTCAAAAACCGGTGAGTACAACTCTTACCGCAGCCGTATCCGCACTGTGCGCGTTGATGAAGTTCTCATCACCGCGATTGCCTGCCGCACCTGCGAGAACGCGCCTTGTGTAATCGTTTGCCCGCGCGACGCCCTCACGCAGGACCCCTTGACCGGCATCATCGACATCAATGCCACCAAGTGTGATGGCTGCGCCTGGTGCATCGAAGCCTGCGATTTCGGAGCAATCTCCATCAACCCACAAAGCACTCTGGCTGAAATCTGCGATCAATGCAAGGACGATCCTGAGGGTCCGCAATGTGTGAAATGGTGCCCGAAGGACGCTCTCTCCCTGACCACCCCCGACCAGCGTGCCCAAAGGACGCGTCGAGCTCTGATCGCCGAATCCTTCGACATCCCTCAGAAAGCATCGGAACCCAAATGAGTGAAGACCCCATCACCAGGAGCCATGCCGCGGACTTTCCCGAGGATGAGCCGCGGATTGGCGTTTACGTCTGCCATTGCGGCAGCAACATTGCCGGCGTCATCCCGCCGGAGCAGGTTGTGGAATTTGCCGGCAAGCTGCCAGGCGTTGTCCGATCAATCGACACCATGTACGCCTGCGCGGATAGCGGTCAGCGCCTTATTAAGGAAGATATTGCCAAATATGGTTTGAATCGGGTTGTGGTTTCAGCCTGCTCTGTGCGTATGCACGAACCCACCTTCCGCGGTTGTGTGGCTGAAGCGGGTTTGAATCCATTCCTGATGGAAATGGCAAACATTCGCGAGCAGTGCACCTGGGCTCACGGTCACGACCGTGAAGGCGCGCTTGAAAAAGCCAAAGACCTCACCGCAGCCGCGGTCGCCAAAGCCTCCTTCCTGACCCCACTGGACATGATCAAAGTCCCTGTCACCAAGCGCGCCATGGTCATTGGCGGCGGTGTGGCGGGCATCAATGCCGCCCTCGACCTGGCGGAACAGAACATCCCGGTCACACTTGTTGAAAAAGAACCAACGATTGGAGGGGTCATGGCGCAACTTAACAAGACCTTTCCAACGATGGACTGCAGTATATGAATTCTTGCACCAAAAATGGTTGACGCGGCGCGTCAGCCCCTGATCGAAGTAAAGACCTATACGGAAGTTGAAAAAGTCGAAGGCTATGTCGGCAATTTCGTTGTAACCCTGCGAGAAAAAGCCAAATACGTCCGGGCGGACCGCTGCAACGGCTGCGGCGCCTGCACAAAAGCCTGCCCCGTGGAAATTCCCAATTATTTTGAAATGTACCTTGCACCACGCAAGGCTGCCTATATCCCCATGAGCCAGGCAGTTCCATTGATTTATAACATCGACATGGACGCCTGCATCCACTGCTACAAGTGCGTGGAAGCCTGCGGAGCTCTTGAGGCGATCGACTTTAGCATGGAAGACAAGCTGGTTGAGCAGGAAATCGGCGCAATTGTTGTCGCGACCGGTTTCGGGCATTTCGACCCATCCCCCATGGTGGAGTACGGTTACGGCCGTTTCCCGAACGTGATCACCGCGATGGAGATGGAACGTCTGAACAACTCAGCCGGTCCCACCCACGGCGCGTTAGTCCGTCCCAGCGATGGGAAATCGCCAAAACACCTTGCCATCATCAACTGCGTTGGCTCCCGCGATAAGCGCTACAATTCGAGTTGCTCGAACTTCTGCTGCATGTATGCCATCAAGAACGCGCTGCTGCTTAAGCAAATGCACCCCGACACAGAAATCTCCATCTACTATATCGATATCCGCACACCCTCCAAGGGGTACGAAGAGTTCTATGACCGTGCCCGCGAAGCTGGCATCCGCTTCATTCAGGGACGCCCTTCCGAAATCACAGAAGACCCCGACACACACCAGCTTTTCATCGCGTCTGAGGACATAACCCTGGGCAAGGTGATTGAGCGGGAATACGATATGGTCATGCTCAACCAGGCTGCGGTCCCCCAACCTGACCAGAACCACATGAGCTCCGTGCTGAACGTGGCGCAATCTCCTGGCGGATGGTTCATGGAATATCACCCCAAACTGCGCCCGATGGACAGCCCCACCGATGGGATCTTCTTTGCTGGCGCCTGCCAGGGACCCAAAGATATTCCCGCGAGTGTTGCCCAGGGCTCAGCGGCTGCCTCCCGCGCCTCCCGTATTCTCCATTCCGACAGCTGGCAAATCGAACCGACTGTCGCTGTTGTCTGGCCTGACCGCTGCGTTAGCGCGAATGGCCAGGCGTGTGGAATCTGTTCAAGAGCCTGCCCATACGGCGCCATCGATTACACCAAGGGGCTTGCCGCTGAAGTAATTACAGCGAAATGCCACGGCTGCGGCGCGTGCGTTGGCGAATGTCCGCACGATTCAATCACCCAGCTCCATTTCACCGACGCCCAGGTTTTAGCGCAAATCCGTACGCTTTTGGCGGTAGAACCCGAGAAGAAGATCCTCGCCTTCCGTTGCCAGTGGTGCTCCTACGGCGGCGCAGACCTTGCCGGCACGTCGCATTTCGAATACAGTGCCAACGAACGCGGCTTGCGCGTGATGTGCTCCGCGCGTATGGATGCAGACCTGATTTATGAGGCTTACCGTCTTGGGGCGGGCGCCATTCTTTACTCCGGCTGTCATCCTCAGGACTGTCACTATATCACCGGTCAGATAGCCGGCGCGAAACGAGCCGCGCGGCTGGAAAAAATGTTTGAACGGATGCAAATGAGCCCGGGACGCTTCCGCGTTGAGTGGATCAGCGCGGCTGAGGGCGATAAATACGCCCGCGTCATCAATGAAATGCAGGCTTCGCTGGATGCCATCCCGGAGGATGTGTTGAATGCCGAGATCCAACGCCTTCGCCCCGAAATGGAGAAGAAGCTCACCAAATTGGGGAATGTCCCCGGCGTGGCTCAGGCAATGGTTCAGGTTGACTTCATCGTCGATGAGATGATCAGCAAGGAGAAAGTCGCATGAGCGGTTTCACGGACCCCAATGCCCTCTCGGAACGAGTCAAAGCCATTCCTGGCGGTGATATGCTGATGATGTGCTACTCATGCGGCACCTGTACCAGTAAATGTATGATTCAGACCAAATTGGAGAGCAGTTATAACCCGCGGCGGCTGATCCGCGAAGCGGTTTTCAACATGGACGAAGCAGCCTTTGCTGATAAGACAACCTGGCTATGCACCGCCTGTGACCTCTGCTACCCCGCCTGCCCGCAAAAAATACACATTTCCGGCGTGATCAACGCGGTCAAGGCACTGGCAGTCGAAAGCGGTGAAAAAACGCCGTATCAGGTTGCCAGGGTGGACGAATCCACCTGCGTTGCCTGCGGATTGTGCGAGAAAGTCTGCCCATACGATGCCATCAGGATGGTCGAAAAGCGGGTGGCTTTCCGTGGAAACATCAGCGTTGCTTCTGTGGACCAGGGCAAATGTATGGCTTGCGGTATGTGCACCGCTGCCTGCCGCTCCACTTCCATCCGCCTGACCCAGGACTACAATGATGCCGAGCTGTTGGACAGCCTTTGGTCATGGCTAGGCGCAGAAAGGGCAAACTCATGAGTGAGACCCCGAACTTGGTGCTTTTTCAATGCCAGTGGTGCCTTTTCGCGCCAGCCGACCAGGAATGGGTCGACACGCAACTCCCCGAAAACATCCACCTTGCCAAGGTGCCCTGCACAGGGCGAATCAATCCGCTTTACCTGCTGAACGCGGTGCAGGGCGGCGCGGACGGCGTCATGGTAAGCGGTTGCCTGCCCGAGCAGTGCCATTTTAAGACCGGAAACATCGCCGCCCGACGCCAGTTGGACGAGTTTTCCGATTACCTCGACCATATCGGCTACGAACAGGACCGCATTCGCTTCCTTTGGCTGGATTTGCAGGACCGGGGAATAATCCAAAAAGAACTGGCAGCCTTCGAAGCGCAAATAACAGCGCTTGGACCTGCCCGCAACCTCGCCACTCGTACGGCTCAGAAAGCCGGAGGTGCTAATGCCTGATTTAGACGCTCTCAAAGCTGAAGCCAAACGAGTTCTTAACGAAGGCATTGTGGAAATTGTGATCGGCTTTAAAGCCGGCGATACGCCCCTGCATCCACAGCCGGCATTCTTTCGATCTGCCGCTGAAGTGGACCAGCTAGTTTATGGCGCTTTATGCCAAAACAACCTTGCGACCTACCTCACCCGCCAACCGAAAACCCAAAAAATCGGGATGCTCGTGCGTGGATGTGAGAACCGTTCGGTTAACGCACTGGCTTTCGAAGGCCAGCACGCCCGCGAGAACCTCTACCTGATCGGCATCCCTTGCGAAGGGATTATCGACTGGCGGAAGATCGTTGACCAAACCGGTGAAGAGGTGATCAGCGTCGTCGAACAGAGCGACAACACCGTCCTGGTTGAAGCGAAGTCCGGCTACTACACGCTCGAAAAAGCCAGCGTGCTGCATGAAAGCTGCGCCCGCTGTATCCATCAAAACCCGGTTTCCGCGGATGTGGTCATCGGGGTACCCCTGCCTGAAGGCAATCCTGCCATGGCTCGCGAGAAAGTCGAGGCGTTCGCGGGTTTACCAACACAGGAACGCACTGCCTGGTTCCGCCAGGAAGCCGAACGCTGTATCCGCTGTTATGCCTGCCGCGAAGCCTGCCCGATGTGCTACTGCGAGGAGTGTTTCGTGGACCATATCACCCCGCGTTGGACCGAAAGCGGCACCACCCCGGCAGGAATGCAAGGCTGGCATATCGTGCGAGCTTTTCATCAGACCGGGAGATGCACCAGTTGCGGAGCTTGTGAACGCGCCTGCCCAATGGATATCAAAATGACTTACCTAACCGAGAAACTAAACGATGACATGCGCCAAAAGTACGGGTTTGAAGTTGGCATGGACCCCACTGTTCCCCCACCTTTCTCGACCGTCACCCTGGACGACAAGTCTCGCTTTGTGATTTGAGGAGAGCCAAGATGAACCTGATCCTCAAAAAAGACGAACTGAACACACTTCTGACCGCCTGGCGGCAGGATTACGAAGTCTACGCGCCGCAGTCTCTGCAGAAATTCACCCATTTTCTGCCGCTCCAGGATGGCGCTGAGCCTGCCTTCAATAAAGCCCATAACACACGCGTGCCCCCCAAAGCCCTCTTTTTACCAACCTCGGAAGCACTCCTCAAGTTCACCCGTTTCGGCGGATATGAACAAGTCCCAACTGAGATAGCTCCCCGCCTCATTTTTGGCATCCGTCCCTGCGACGCGCATGCCGTAACCATGCTCGACACTGTCTTTGAGCAAGAACGGTACACCGACCCCCATTGGCAAGCCCGCCGCGAGGCAACACTGACCATCGGTTTGGGCTGCCATGAGCCGTGCCAAACCGGTTTCTGCACCACGGTAGGCTCTGGTCCCTTCAATCATGCCGGTCTGGACGCAATTCTGACAGACCTCGGCGAGTTTTACCTGGTTGAAACGCTGACCGAACAAGGCGGGCGCCTTTTCAGCCAGCTCGATGCCGCGTCTGAAATGCAGGCTGCCCAAGCCTATGAACTGCAGCAGGCAGCCCAGGCAGGCATGCCGATCGCCTTCGAGACGGAAGGGCTCAAACAGAAACTTGACCAAAATTTCGTTAGCCCCTACTGGGAGGAAGTCTCCCGCTCGTGTCTGAGCTGCGGCGTCTGCACATTCCTATGCCCAACCTGCTTCTGTTTTGACATCGTCGATGAAACCCAGCGAAACGAACGCGTTCGCAATTGGGATAGCTGCATGTTCCGCACGTATTCGCTTGAAGCCTCGGGGCACAATCCCCGCCCAAGCCGGGTCGAACGAACCCGCCAACGCCTGAGCCACAAATTCACCTATTGGGTGGATCAAATCAACCAGATTGGCTGCACCGGCTGCGGTCGCTGCGTGCGCTACTGTCCGGTTGGTCTGGATATTCGCGCCATGCTGCGCAAAGCTAATCAACTCCCCAGTGAGGTAGCCCATGCCTGATCAGGCTCACAGCCCCTATTTGCCGATCCCCATGCACGTTCTGCATGCGTATTACGAGTCCACTGATCGCTCGCTCAAAACCCTCGAGCTGAGTTTTGACAACCCGCAAGATGCCCGCGATTTCTTTGCCGCCTTCAACCCAGGTCAATTCTGTCTGTTGAGCGTGTTTGGCAAGGGCGAATCGGCGCTTGGCGTTGCCAGTGCCACATGGGAAGGTGACTTTGTTCGGTTCACTGCCCAAAAAATGGGTTCGGTGACCACAGCTTTGCACGAGCTTAAGCCAGGCGACTCGCTTGGAATGCGTGGACCGCTTGGCAACGGTTTCCCGCTGGAAGATTGGAAAGGGAAAGACCTGGTTATCATTGGAGGCGGCTGCGCCTTTTCAACCCTCTATGCCCTTACAAAACACCTGCATCACCCCTCCAACCGTGGAGATTATGGAAAAATGACCGTCATCTACGGCACACGAACTTCAGGGCTTTGCATGTACAAGCAGGATATCGCAGCCTGGCATCAGCGCGACGATATGGAAGTGCATCAAGCCATTGATGTGCCCGAAAACGATTGGCTTCACCATGTTGGCTACGTCCCGGACGTCGTAAAAGAAGTCAGACCCTCGCCTGTCAACAGTGTGGCAGTCGTCTGCGGACCTCCAATCATGACCAAATTCACCCTTCCAGCACTTGTGGAGCTGGGTTTTAGCCCTGAAGCGATTTTCACCTCGCTCGAAAAGCGCATGAAATGCGGCGTAGGCAAGTGCGGCCGCTGCAATCTCGGCCCAAATTACATCTGCAAAGACGGTCCGGTTTTCAGCCTGGCTGAGCTAAACTCCCTTCCGGCAGACCTTTAGGAGAAATATGAGTCGCGGTATTCCGAAGAAAACCAAAACTGAACACGAAATCACCATCGCGCGCCAGATGGTAACGCGCAACTACTTGATGAGGTGGGATCTCGACCGCTGCGTCGGCTGTCAGATCGGTCCGATTGTCTGCCCAAAAGGCGCGTTAACACACGTTGAAGCCGTTTTGGAAGACGGGCATATCGTCAAACGCTCCTCGGTGGACGTGGACGAAAAGAAGTGCGTCAACTGCGGTGTTTGTGTTGTGTCCTGCCCCACGCATGCCATTTCGCTCACCATCAATGGCAAAGCCGAAATCCCTGTTATAGAATACGGCGCGTATCCGGAATTTATCACCCAAACCATTTTCCGCAAGGAAAAGTTCGACTTCTCCCTAAAGGAGTTTCTGATCGATAACTGTCCAACTGGCGTCATC
>JAYFQB010000257.1:0-6702 GCA_034927385.1 Anaerolineaceae bacterium
TCAAATTTATGATTGAATGGAAGTGTTTAACGGATCGGACGCACGTGCACTTAAACTATAATCTAATGCTGTAATGCCAACTCCTCTACAAAATCTTCAGCCAAACGGCAGAATGGCTGGTAGTTGGTTTATTGCGACCTGTGTGAGAACTAAGGCAACCGATGCTATGAACGCACCAAAGGATTCTGTGATCAATCGTAAAGAGGTTGTTTCCTTGTAAAGCAATGTCAATTAATGTCCAATCCAGGCGATTTGTTCAGCACTTAGCTCCATCCCCTTATCCGGATGCTTCCGTTCAAGCAACATCCAGCGTTCACAGCCACTGTCCATCTGATAGCAAATGTAATCTGCCAGTTTGACACAACCCTAGGATAGATGTCCCAGACTTGCCGCAATCACCTATGCTTCTGTCTCTGATGGGGTACTGTTGGGTTGGTGTTTCGTGATGGGAGGCAGATCTACGAGCCCTGCCATTCCGTGGGTTTGAAACCGCCGCTTCCATTCGTAAAAGCTGGTTCGATCCATACCTCCGCGTCGGCAAGCTTCACTGACATTTCCCAGTGCTACTGCCATCTCCAGGACGCTGAACCGCTGCCTGGCTAATTTTTGTGCCGGATCTTTATGGGGACATTTTCTGTCATTTTTACCTCTTTTTCTTTATTATTTGGTGTTAGACATGACAGTTAGTCGTACAAATTTTGCATACTGTATAGGGATTTTCTAATTGGACAGGACAAGGACCTTTCTGTTTTGCCTTGACAGGCAAAGTGTCTGCCTCTTATGCCTATTTGTTTATGGCCATATTTAGAAGATCTTCCTCTTTGGTCCTAATCACGGACTTTTAAAACGGACACAACAATTGGATTGGGTATTATTTGCTGGCTTAGCATCCACCAGGCTCTTCTCTTTACTATAAATCAAAGATAATTACGAAATTCGAAAAAACACCTAGTTCACTCAGCTTTAGATAAAGATGTTCAGCGTTAACTGGGATTGTGCCACTAAACATCGGTAGTCTCTTATCATTATTACACCAGTAATTGGCAGAACTCAATTCCAATGTATCCCCACTTTTTACCTCTATTTGCCTACTTTGATATAAGTCGCCAGGTTGACAATCTTTAGATTTTTGCGGAAACACGGTGCCATCTTCGAGGTAGAGCACAAATGTGTCTGGTTGATATCTCAGCAGTAAGGTTTCTGAAGACCAATTCGTAAGGTGGATTTGAACACCTATATTACCTGACTGAACGTCAAGTTCCGGGCTTACAAACAGCTCCCATCCATCGAAAGCATACCATGTATTTGTTTCGCCAAATTCCGGTAATTTCTCCAACATGGTCGGTGGTGAGATTAATACTTTAGTTGGAGAATTTTTTGACTTCGTCGGAAGAAGCTCGCATATAATTAAAATAATCACAAACAAACCAAGCACTATCCAAGCAGTTTTTTTTGTTCTTTTTCCAGCTATTTCACCTTTATTCTGAAAAATTGAGGGCTCAAAATGATCTGCGTGCGTTTCTTCATTCCTTGTGCTGGTATCCCATTTTATGCCAATATGAAATGTTGATCCGCAGTATGGGCATACAAACATATCCACCCCTTTTTCGGGGTGGATGGCTGCGCCGCATGAACTACACTTTAAGCACAAGACTGTTGGATTGTCGACGTTCATAAGCAATGAATCTACAGCGTGATAACAAAAGTTACACCTGAGAATGGACCAAATTCTGAAAGTCGGATTATTAGTTGGTTAGCGTTTACTGGGATTGGTCCAATAAATGATCCAATTCCATCTACTTCCCTACACCTATCACAATAATCACCAGAATAAACATGATTACCATCTAAACTTTTAATACTGAGGTTTTTTACTTGGTAATGATTATTATCACAACTACGAAATCCGCCGTAATCGCTCAGTTGATAAACGTTTCCTAAATCGTCTGAGGCAGTAATTGCTGAATTTGTGAAACGAAAAACACGATCTGTCTGAGATAGATTCTTTACAAGAATGTCAACTCCCCATAAACCTTTATTGCTATTGATATAAATTTCTTTGCTAACAGTAATCGACCACCCGTCAAAAGTTACTGGTTGACCGGCAGGGATAGGGTATGTGGGCAGTGTTTCAGGCTCGGGTGTAACTTCCTGGATTGATAACACCTCGGTAGCCTTTGGTTGGGGGATTTGAGTTCTTGTAAGACTTTCTCCGCCAGTGGAATCAGACGATGTTTGGTCATGTTGAGCTTGGAGCGCCTGGATTTGTTGGAGCAAAAGAGCGTTTTGCGTTTCCAGCAGAGCCGTATTGTTCGTGTCATCCTGTCCCAAATTGTTGATTGGTGTACAAGCACCGAGAATTGAAACAATAACTAAAATTGAGATGGTCCTGATTTTTATTTTCATAATTTAACCCTCCATGATGTCAAGTATTTCCATACCAAGAGAAATCTATATACGATAAAATTTTAGCACAAATGCTTACATTTAGTTTTTTCATTTCCCGAAACGTATGCGTTTCAAAAGTCCGTAGTCAAGAGGAAAGGACAAAAAAGAGGAAGTTCCAATACAATCAGTTTTTGCGAGAAAACGTAAGAAAGGAACTTCCAATGACACAGAGTGTCACCGTCAGTATAACCTCGCAGGCAGGAAATGGACAGCCAGAAACGGTACAACATGCCATCCGGACGGAGCACTTCGAAGAAGACATGAAGGAGCTGATCAGGAAGGTGACCCAGACAGCAGGTTTGCAGGCACTGCGCTGGATCATTTACATAACCAACGTCATGGAGAACTTCAACCCCCAATGGTGATTAGTCACCAAAACCAAATCGGCATTTGTCAGCGATGATGCTTTGCTCAAGCGGTAATTACTTGGTGACGATGCAAGTTAGTGGAAAATGGACGATGCCAGTCCTAATGCCTCATATTAAAAAGTAACTTTGGGTGATACGTTGCCTCAAATGAAAAAGTAACTATGCAATCTTTAACATTCGGGCAGTCTTCTCAATCAAGGTCTCCCTGATCTTAACTGGGTTCAGAGAATTATACAAGTTTTGAAGATACAACTTCGTTTCTTCAGCAATCCCTGGATCATCCAGAACCCTTTGATAAGGTGTTCTCGCCTGGTCATACTGTTTGCGCTTCACGCCATCCTTGGTCGTGTTGCCGATCAGCTTCTGCACGGGCTGAAAAAAATTGACAAAGAGGCGTAAGTCAGTATAAATTGAGCTGAGTAACTCGAGTTCTGCCGGAGTTTCGAAATGGTCATAACCCACCGTATGGCGCACCACCGACCAGTTCTTTTGTTCTACATGAGCCTGATCGTTCTTGCGGTAAGGTCTGCAACGCGTAAAGGTGATCTTTTTGTCTAAACAATAGCGGTAGAGCAAATCGTTGATGAACTCTGAGCCGTTATCAGAATCCAGGCCCAACAAGGGGAAAGGTAATCGCTCACGCAAGTGCTGGATGGCTTCATGCGTTGCAGTTTGGGTCTTGTTGGGCAGTGCCAGGCATTCCGTCCATCCTGTAGCCAGGTCAGTGGCAGTTAGAGTGTTCAGGTACGTACCTGCGGTCGTCTCCCCACAATGGGCGACCAGGTCCACCTCCAGAAAGCCCGGCTGCTGTTCATCCCAAGGTGTATATATTCGTATGGGGATCTGACGCTTGAGTAAGGTGCCGGGTTTTGTGGTGGATAGTCCCCGCTTCTTTCCTTTGAAACGGGCTGGCTGCAATCGCCGGTCGATGGTGGCTGGGCTCATACTCAAAAGCTGCGTTTTCACCTCATTCGTCAGGTTTATTTCTCCGCACTCTTCCAGTTTGTGTATCCACTCAGGCAGGTATGGATGCAAACGCTTGGAGCAGAGGTATCCTCCCAGTTCCCAGAGTTGCTCAAGTACCTGGACCGTTTCACCGCTGTACTTCCGTTTCCGACCGGGTTTTTTCAACCCCTTTCCTCGCTTGGGATGTCTCAAGACCCGAATCGCATATTTTCGGTTATACCCTGTCGTCGCGGTCAGTTCGTCCAGAATGCGTTGCTTCTCTGTTTTGCTGGCTTTCAGGTAGCGGGCTCTGGTGTGTTCAAGAACTTCTTTTTTACTTCGTTGGCTCATCATAGGCTTTCTCGCAGTCTCTAATACTGCGAAGGTTACTTCTATTTTGAGGCAACGTTATTTCGGATAGTTACTTTATTTGTGAGGCAATGCGCCAGTTGTTAATTGGCATGACATCCTGGCATAATTGATTATTTTCTTAGGCGATCGTGTGCCTGTTCACTTATAGTTGGCTGACGTAAAAAATGGGTTTACACAATGTGTGCAACACTGCCGTTTATTGTTTGCATCTGCAATTATCCTACAAGTTCACCTTATAATATTTCCTCCAAGAATCATCGGGCAAGGTAGCCACATTTGCTCCAAACACTCCATGTCGTGCCGTCTGATGGACTTTATCAACCAAATCTTCGATTTGTACCTTACTTAATTCAGAATAGTTTTCTTTCAGCCACACCTTTGCTGCCTTATACCCCTCTGGATCAAAACTATAATCTACTCTACGATGATACAACATCTCTCTTTTATCATCAATAATCATGTAGCTGGCGTGTGGGTTTCCGTCCCGAGAATATCCAACAGAGCCTGGATTTAGCAGGATGTATTCAGCATCCCCACATTCTTCCACCAAAGAGACCTCATCTTTTGGTTTAATTTCATATCCAACACCATTTTGGCGATTATAGCAATAGATAGTTGGAAAATGTGTATGGCCAAAAAAATATAGGTGCTGCATTTTTCTATGAAAAATTGAGGTTGGCTTTTTTCCATCCTGTACTTGACGAAACTCTGTTATCAATGAAGGCAGAAGAACTTCTTTGTGCCAAGGAAGTCGATAATTTGTGTAATCAGCAGCGGGCCCATTGTGAGTTAAAACAATATCAAATTTCCCTTTCTTAATCATCTTGTAAACCGCGGAAGTATTAAATAGAGATTGCATCATGTCTCTTGCGAAACTATCTTGCTCAATCAAGTACTTATTATATGAAATCATCAATAGTGCTTTACTATCTACATCTTCCTTAAGATTTCCCCAATAGAATTCTTCGTGATTCCCTCTCACAACATTTTTGCAATCAACTCGTTGACTAATTAAGTTAAGAACCTCAACTGGTTGACAGCCATAACCGATAATATCACCAAGACAATAAATTCCATCCACATTTGTGCGTTTACTAAACGAATCAATGTCATTGAAAACCGCTTTCAACGCTGATAAATTTGAATGTAAATCAGAAATAATTGCAAACGCCATAACTACCTCATTTCGGCAACCCGCCTGAGGAGAATGTCTCTCAAGTTACTTTGGTTTTCAGGTAATTGCCTATAAGGGCTTACAGAAAGGTAGTAGACCAATACGCTACCAATGTTATTAGCCTGTAACAATTCCTCGATTTTTTCATGCGTCTTCAACTCAGTATTGTTGATAATATTATCAGCAGTATATTTCAATTTAATAATGCTTTCCTTCTTTTCCTGTAGAGAATTAACGATTTCATTTATCTGATTGTGTGTGTTCTCGGACTTTTCACTTAAGAATTCGTCTACGTTTGGTAGATAGGTTACATTTTCTATGATTTTTAACATCTGATTTGTTATCTGAATCTGATATTCTAAATTACAAACTTTAAATTCTCTCTTTAATAGTGTTTCATTATCATAATTTCGATGGTGGTTTCTTGAATGAGCTGTAAATATATTTCTAAAAAGTCTCTGCAAAAACCCAGGGTTTTGGTTTACAACTTCACCTGCAAAGGGGTTTTCTAATGGTTCGGGAGGAGGGAGTATCTGATAATCAGCTGGAACTATTTTACTAAAGGCATCCAAATAATCGCTTACAATTTGTTTTTCTTTTGATGTCAACTTCCCTGCCCAGTTATTTTTCATTATTATAAGATCGTTCAACGTTTTATCGTACTCTCTTGCTTTCTCATCAATTATCTTGCTCTGATTATTATAATATTGAATTTGGTTTTCTCTCTCTTCTAAAAAAGACTTGATGTTTTCAACACCAACATAATCTCTGCGTACACCTGAATATGTCAATTTAATATTCGAGTTCAGCAGTGCTTTCATCTTCATCGTAAAATCAGAATCAAAAAGTTTCGGCAGATTGGTAATACGATTCCCAATTTCTGCAACAAGTTTACAGCTTTCATCATACTGTATATCAGGGAGTTCTCGAAGTTTTAGGTAGTCTTTAGAGAGATTCTTTGTTTCTGCAAGCCATAACTTGATGTTTGACAAGATTAGATCCACATCCGTGAAGCCAGAAGTGTTATCATTTTCCACTTCACGCACTCTTTGTCTGATTAGTTCTCCTGCGGCAATTTGATTTTCTAGTAGGGCTACAAGAGATTCAAACCACAGCTTATCATCTTGAAGATTGCCGATTTTAACTTGTGTGTTCAGAATTGATGACTTCTTACATGCCAAGTCAGAAACACGTGCATCCAGCTCATCTATAGTTGGGCTCGAATTTCCACCCTTAATGCCCATGATTCGTGACAATTCACCGCTAGCACCACGATAAACATTACTAAAATACTTCGAAATGCCAATCAATGTCGGTAACACCTCTTCAATCGATCGGATATAATCTGTCATTACTCCTTGGGGGGTTAATAGCTGATTAGTTCCTGTCAGAGTT
>JAYFQB010000004.1:0-6711 GCA_034927385.1 Anaerolineaceae bacterium
GGTAGATGACAAAACCGCGATAATCATGCGCCTGACTCGTTTTAATCAAGAGTCTCTGTACGGACCAAACTTGCGGAATTGGGCAGGGGAAACACGCTCGAGGCGGTCGGTGGCGGGGCTGAGCAGGTAGTCCAACCCGTCGCGGTGGAGGATTGGGATGCGTCGGCGGCGCTTTTTGAAGGCTTCGCGCATGTCCTCCGAGAGGAAGTAATAGCTGTCATACTCCTTGGGGTATTCGTAGAGCAGGTGGTCGTAAAGATCAATGAATTCCTTACGGTAAGCCGTGCTTACCTGGTCGAGATTGCTGATCACCCAGCAGACCGGCTCGAAATCCCAATTGTAGGTCAGACCAAGAAAGCGGTCATCCGCGGTGATGTAGGGGGAGAATGGAAACTGGCGGCAGCTCAAGGTGCGGAACTCGCGCTCGCAGAATTCAGGACCGCGGCATGCCATCAGGTGCATGTACGAGGGCGTTTCCTCTTTCATCCTGGGCACGTCAATCGGGTCGGCTGGACATTCGTCACCCCGCAGGCGGTGCCAAAGCCGGGTGTTGGGTTTTAGATAAGCCCATTCCTCTTTGAACGCGACAGGCACAGCGACGCAAATATCGCAGCAGAAAGGCTTGCCGGAAGGGTTGTGTTTTGCGCATAGTATTCCGCAGTCGACGTCGGCAATTGGCGCGGCGAAACTGGCGTAAAGAGAGGCGATATCGAGATCAGGCTTATAGGTCATAGAAGAGTCGTTTCCTTTAATACAGGATGTTTTGCTGTAGATCAGCCAGGTTGGTTAATCAGGCGTTTGTCGTTCGTTCTCATAATGTCTGCGCAGGCAATTGAAAGTTTGGGCGCTGATGTAGTGTTCGATCCGACAAGCATCTTCAAAGGCGATCTGCTCACTGACCCCCATCCAGATAAAAATTTCCGCCAGGCTGTTATGACGGTCATACGTTTCTTCCGCGATTTCACGCCCTTTGCGGGTGAGGAAGATATGCTTATTGGCGTCCAACTCCAGATAGCCAGAATCAGCAAGGCGCCTGATCTGTTGGCTTACGGTTGGTCGGGAGAAGTGCATATGATTGGCAATGTCGATGGCACGGACATGCTCATTTTCCTTGCTAAGGATGAGAATTGTTTCGAGATACATCTCTGCGGATTCCTGGATGTTCATGACCATACTCGCTTTTGATTATTGAAACTCCTGGCTCGATTTTAGCACCAAATAACCTTGACAGAATAGTTAGGTTGGACTAACATGATTAAGTGGTTAGGTAAGACTAACTATACAACAAATAATGAAAAACATCCATGGATTCAGGAAGGTAAAATGAAGACTTTGAGAGACGTTCGGATTGGGGAATCAGCCAGGGTGGTTAAAGTGCATGGGCAGGGCAATATTCGCCGTCGTGTGATGGATATGGGCATCACGAAAAACGTTGAAATCTTCGTGCGAAAAGTTGCTCCACTGGGCGATCCGATCGAAGTCAACCTGCGCGGTTACGAGCTGAGCCTGCGCAAGGATGATGCTGAAATCGTCGAAGTTATTTAACCTTCAATTTGAAAGATATACCCCTATGACTACTACCATTGCCGTTGCTGGAAATCCCAACTCCGGAAAGACCACCCTGTTTAATGCACTCACCGGTTCAAACCAATATGTTGGGAATTGGCCCGGAGTTACTGTTGAGAAAAAAGAAGGCGTGCTCACCGGTCACCCAGACGTTGTTTTAGTCGACCTGCCGGGAATTTACTCGCTCTCAACCAACTCCCTGGAAGAAGAATTAGCCAGGGATTACCTTCTCACGGCTAACCCGGACGCGATTATCAACATCGTCGACGGCACGAGCCTGGAGCGAAGCCTCTACCTGACCACGCAGCTTGCGGAGCTGGGCATTCCGGTGGTGTTGGCAATCAACATGATGGATGAAGTCGAAAAAAGCGGAGAAACGATCGACAGCGACGAGCTCGGCAAGGCTTTTGGCATTCAGGTGGTGAAAATTTCTGCCCTTCGTGAAACCCAGATTGATGAGCTGGCAAACGTCGCCGAGGCTACCGCCCGAAGAAAAGGGCATATGATGCCGGTGCACCGGTTTAGCGGAGGAGTGGAACACGCGTTGGGTCACATCGAAGAGGTAGCCTTGCACGACCAGCCGGAATACCGCCAACGCTGGTATGCCGTCAAGCTCTTTGAACGGAATGAGCTTGTGGAAGCAGAGCTGGGGATTTCGAAGGAGCTCAAGGCGCATATAGAACAGGATATTCGCCAGTGTGAACTGGAGTATGATGACGATTCGGATGGCATCATTGCTGCCGAACGCTATGATTTCGTTGAAAAGGTTCTCGCGAAAGTCACCAAGCTAAAGAAAGCCGGTGACCTCTCAGCATCGGATCGAATCGACAGGGTCGTGACCAACCGCTGGCTGGCACTGCCGATCTTTGCCCTGATTATGTTTGCTGTTTACTACATCTCTGTCAGCACAATCGGCGCCTTCCTGACGGATTGGACCAACGATGTCCTGTTCGGCGAAATTATCCTCCCAACAGTGCAGGGTTGGCTGGGGGGGTGGGGTGTGGCTGCCTGGCTGGAAGGGCTACTGGTGGACGGCATCCTGGCGGGCGTAGGCGCGGTATTGGGCTTTTTGCCCCAAATGATTGTCCTATTCCTCTTTTTGGGCTTGCTTGAATTGAGTGGGTATATGGCAAGGGTGGCATTTATTATGGACCGCATGTTCCGCAGGTTTGGGCTTTCGGGGAAAAGTTTCATTCCGATGCTGATCGGCAGCGGTTGCAGCGTTCCGGCGATTATGGCTGCAAGAACGATTGAAAATGAAAAAGACCGGCGTATGACGGTCATCACCACCTCGTTTATCCCATGCGGCGCAAAATTGCCTGTGATCGCGATGATCGCGGGAGCCTTCTTTGGCGGAAAAGGATGGGTGGCGTTTGCGGCTTACTTCATGGGGATTGCGGCGGTGGTTGTTTCGGGGATCATCCTGAAAAAGACCCCCATGTTCCAGGGCGAAACATCTCCGTTTGTGATGGAACTGCCGGCTTACCGTTTGCCTTCCTTTAAAAGCCTTGTAGTCACCACCAGAGATCGTGTTGCCGCTTTCGTGAAAAAAGCAGCCACAGTGATTCTTCTCGCTACGATTCTGATCTGGTTTGTCACCTATTTTGGTTGGTTTGACGGTAAGTTCCAGATGTTGGCGTATGATCAGATTGATAACAGCATCATTGCCGCGATTGGAAACACGATTGCCTGGATTTTTAAACCCCTGGGGTGGGGGGAGTGGCGCCCTGTCGTTGCGGCAATCTCCGGGTTGATCGCGAAAGAGACTGTGGTTGGCAGCTTTGGCATATTCTACGGCTTCGCCGAAGTCGCTGAAAGCGGTCAGGAGATCTGGGCGAGTTTGAGGGCGGCTTTTACCCCTCTTTCCGCTACCTCGTTTTTGATTTTTGTGCTCCTTTCCGCCCCTTGTTTCGCGGCGATTGGGGCAATTCGGCGTGAAATGAACGATGCCAGGTGGACGATCTTCGCCGTTGGATATATGACAACCTTTGGTTATCTGGTTGCCCTGATGGTCTTCCAGATCGGAACCTGGCTGATGACTGACGTGTTTACACCAGGGACAGGGATCGCCTTGGTTCTATTGGGCGTGTTACTGTGGCTTCTCTTCAAGCCATCTCCATCCACAGCCGGCAGGATGAAGCACGCGCGTGCCGGTGCGAGGAGTTAGAATGATTCCAACTATCATTATCAGTGCTGTTCTTGCGGCAGTTGTGGGATTGATCATTTATAGAATGATTTGCAATGCCAAATCAAAGCAGGGAGGCTGCGCGAGCTGCGGATACGCGGACACATGCGCCGCGTCGAGGATTTTACCCAGGAAGTCCGATTGCGGATGTCCGGAGCAAAAAAACAGCTGATTGGCAGGTTCGGACACCCATTTTCGGGCGGAAAACTGAGGGACCAAGGCACTTGGCATCCCATGATCAGGAATAACCACTGTCGCGCCCGGAGAGGATGGAATGCAGCCTAACCCCAACGGATCGTGTCGGTTTCCGCCAATTCCGATCATTTTCGCTTGAATTACAACCAAAACAGCGCCATTTTGGCGTATACATTGCACATTTTTGCACTTTAGCTATTGTGTTTACTTCTTGACGCGTTGGGAATGCGTGGCTATAATTTTCATAATCCTTTATTGGGGTTGGGGAGATTGTGTTTATTTTTGAATCCAAATCCCATTTTATAGGATAGTTTTCAGACTTTGCAACTCCGCGCAAGGCGTTTCCCTTGCAAAAAAAACTGATTAAAAGAAAGAATGGAGCAAAAGAATGAAAGTAGCAGTAACCCGTATAATCGCAATCTTCATGGTACTTGCAATGATTGCCGCCCCAGTCAGCAGCCTGACTGTGAAGCCAGTCAGCGCCAATGGCGGTATATCTGGTCGGGGCGATCTGGTCCCCACCGGGCACACCCCTGTCGATAAGTATCGCACAGTTGACACTGCAGACCTGGTTGATAAGAACGCGGTCTCGCGCTACATCGTGATTTTTGATGGTCCTTCGCTTACTCGCGCGCAAGGCAGCGTGAATATCAACAGCATTGAAGGGCAAAACTACCTTAACACCCTCGCGATTAATCGCCAAGCAACTCTGTCGAGT
Source organism: Anaerolineaceae bacterium (assembly GCA_034927385.1). Classification (GTDB taxonomy): domain Bacteria; phylum Chloroflexota; class Anaerolineae; order Anaerolineales; family Anaerolineaceae; genus Mesolinea. The sequence goes on from JAYFQB010000004.1 coordinate 4,665, forward strand.
GCCGAGAATCTTTTAGGTCGTTCCATTGATGTTCGCTATGTTTATGACGTGATCCTCAACGGTGTGTCTGTCGAACTGAGCGTGCTGGAAGCGGAAGCCCTGATGGGCATGCCCGGCATCTCCAAAGTTCTGAAAGACCAGGATCACACACTGACCACCGACGCTGGCCCTGAGTGGATTGGCGCGGGTGAAATCTGGGATGGCGATGCTGTTCTGGGTGGTGCTGGTAACTACGGTGAGGGCGTATTGGTTGGCATCATCGATACCGGCATCAACTTTGACCATCCTTCTTTCAGCGACACTCCAGCAGATGGCTATGTTTATTCATGGACCGGAAACTATCTGGGCGTTTGTGCCCCGAGCGGCGATCCTGAATACGCAACTGCCTGTAACGATAAGCTGGTCGGTGCCTGGAGCTACACCTACGATGCTCCTTCAGACGTCGAAACTCCAGAAGATATGGAAGGTCACGGCTCGCATACTGCTAGCACGGTTGCCGGCAATTTTGTTACCACAGACTTTTTCGGCAATGATGTCACCATCTCTGGTGTTGCGCCGCACGCGCAGATTGTTGCCTATGATGTTTGCTACCCCACCCCTTCAGGCGGCTCTTGTGCTGGTGAGGACTCTGTTGCTGCAATCCAGCAAGCCATTGTGGACGGCGTGGATGTGCTCAACTACTCCATTTCTGGTGGTGAGTACCCATATCAGGATCCAGTCGAATTGGCTTTCCTTGAAGCTACTGCTGCCGGGATTGTGGTCTCTGCTTCTGCTGGCAACAGTGGTCCTGACGCTGAGACCGTTGCGCACCGCTCGCCTTGGCTGTTGAGCACTGCCGCAACTACCCATAACCGCAAGTTCACCCATGATGTGGACTTTTCAAACACCCTCTACCAAGACATCACTACGCTTGCCGGTGAAATTCCTTTCACCACGGCAGTAGTGAATAGCTCGATTAAATTTGCTGGCGAAGACGCGGGCAATCAGCTTGGTTGTAACGCTTTCCCTGCTGGATTCTTCACCAATAGCATCGCTTTGATTAAACGCGGCACTTGTAACTTCAGCGTAAAAGTCTTAAACGCTGAGGACGCTGGCGCTACTGGCGTTTTAATCTTCACTGACGACCGTGCACCAGGCGCTATGAGCGTTGAAGGCACCTCCATCCCTAACGTTATGCTCGACATCTCAGGCACTACAGGTGATGCAATTGCCGCCTGGGTTACTAGCGCAACAGACGATACCGTGAGCATTTCTGCTTTTGGTGGCGTGGTGGATTCAGATTTCGCTGATATCATGGGCGATTTCAGCTCACGCGGTCCGAACACCACTTTTGACGTGCTCAAGCCTGACATTGCCGCCCCTGGCGTTGCAATTTTAGCCGCGGTTGCCGATGGTGAAATTGCTCCTGATGGCACCACCGAGATTGACCTCTATCAGGGTACATCAATGGCAAGCCCGCATGACGCTGGCGCTGCCGCGTTGTTGGTCGCGCTGCATCCCACATGGACCCCTGCGGAGATTAAATCTGCTCTGATGCTCACTGCCAACACCGATTTGCTCAAGGAAGACGGAGCCACTGCTGCTGATCCCTTCGACATCGGTGCGGGTCGTGTTCGGCTCGAGTTGGCTGGTCTGACCGGGCTGGTGATGAATGAAACCATCGATAACTACTTAGCCGCTGACCCGGACGAGGGCGGCGATGTTCGCACGCTCAACACTGCCAGCCTTTACAACAGTGTTTGCGTGGGTGAATGCATTTGGACGCGCACTTTCAAAAGCGTTTCTGACCTGCCCGCGACCTATACAGTCAGCGCTCCCTCGTTTATTACTGTTACTCCTTCAACCTTCACAATCGGCCCCGGAGCAAAGCAGGTCATTACGATTACGGCTGATGTTTCTGCCTCTGCGACGGAAGAGTGGATTTTTGGCAGTATTGAGTTCCTGACCGATAGCACTTTTGCCGGTGAAGGCGACCCTGTGATTCGATGGTCTGAAGGGTTTGAAAGCGCAACTTTCCCACCCGCTGGTTGGGCTTCATATAATGTTG
>JAYFQB010000317.1:0-19847 GCA_034927385.1 Anaerolineaceae bacterium
CAGCATTAAGCCGTTAAAACCAACCTTACGGTATTGGGCTTGCTGCAATGTGGTGGTCAGGAACGTGCAGGCAAACAGGCTCCCGTGCAAACCGAAAGCCGTCAGCCCCAGTGCTTCGAGCGCGCTGCCGATGGAAGCAGCCTGGTCGGGGTGCGGCGCGAGCGTAAAATCCAACCCTTTAAAGCTGTATCCGTACATTTTTTCCAACTTCTCAGCCACTGCTTCGAGCCTGCTTGCGTGCGTATTGATCTCTTCAACCAGATTCTCCCGGGCGGCTTGCAGGCTTTTCGCCCGCCCAAAGCATCCGAGCGCGAGGTCAGCGGATTGCAGCGCCAGCGCGAAGGCAGGCCGCTCACGCTGCGCGTAGGCAGCGGGGAAGAAAGGTGTACAAGCCGGCACGTTTGCCAACGCGCAAAACCGTAAATTGGCGAAACCGTCTGCTTCCAGCTTCGAAAGCACCGCGATCGTTTCGGCACACCGTGCCGCGTTTGCCAGGTCAAGTTCACCTTGCGCGGTCGTCAACGAGCCAGAGAAGAACACCCGGTCGCTGCGTGAAAGCGCGCCAGGAATCGCCGCCCACTCCTTGGGGTCAGCCCCGGCTGGACCAAGCGAAATGTACTCAAAACCGTCGGCGTGGGCTTCAATCGCGTAACTTTGCGCGGCTTCAGCCAGGTCGATCGGCGCTACATACTGACCAAAAGGCGGAGTAGCCAACCGCAGCGACTGTACCTCAAACCCAGCCTCCCCAAACAGCGTACGCGCGTGCCCCGCAAAGATGCCAACCTGCTGCAAAAGCAGCCGGTTCACCGGGAAGCCTGGCTCGCAGAAAACGGTAATGGAACGGATTTTCATTTTCAGACTTTCTGGCTGCGTTGGCGCAGCACTTCGAACATCAAAACGCTCGCCGAAACTGCGGCGTTGAGCGATTCAGTCTCGCCTGTCATAGGAATCCGAACACTGTGCGTCGCGAGCTGCTGTCCCTCCGGACTGATGCCTTCCGCTTCACCGCCAATCAACAGCGCGGTGCGCCCCCTGAACTCCGCCTGCCAAAGGCTCTCCTGCCCCTCCATATCCGCGTGGAAAACCGCCAGCTCTTCGACATAAGCGCTGATTGCCTCCCAGGGCCATTGCAACAGCGGCAGCCTGAAGTGTGCACCCATCCCCGAGCGAACCACTTTTGGCGCCCAGACGTCGGTGGTTCCAGGCGGCAGGCAGACCGCCTGCACGCCAGCCGCTTCTGCCGAACGCAAAATTGTGCCCAAATTTCCGGGGTCTCTGAGCTGATCCAAAATCAGCACAAAGCCGGGTTTGGCGGGCTGGTGGATCTCTGGAACACTGAAAACACCCAGGATTCCTTGCGAAGCTTCGGTATCGCTTAGGCTCTCAAAAAGGTGGTCTTCCACCTCAAAAGCAAGTTGCTCCGGTTTGGTCTGCCCCAAAACGCTTTTCGCGCGGGGCGTCAGGCTGGATTTATACAGGATAAACTGAAGTGGCGCGGCTGATGCCAGCCCATCTTCCAAAACGCGTGCGCCCTCAGCCGCAAAGCTATTGTGTTTGCGCCGGGCTTTGCTCTGTTCGAGCAGGCTGCGTGCCAACTGGATGTGTGGATTTTTCGGGGAGGTTAACATTTCGCCAGGCATGCTTCAATTATACCGATGCTGGCGTGTCTGGTTGAACGGATTTAAACTCAGCCCTGACTTCTCCATCCCCGGTTATCGTCAGAAGCGCGTATTGCGGTTTAAATTGGTTACGTTTTTCCGGGTAGCTCACCCCCGGGTTCAAAAAGCGGATGCCGTCCATAACCTCATCCTGGCGCGCGTGGATATGCCCATAGATGATCAGGTCAGAATCCGGATATTTTTTTGCGAGCTTTGCCTGGAATTTCCGATGCCCACTCATCGTCCCAAACAAGAATAGTCTGACGTAGTTCAGAAACCACTCCCAGATGCTGATATGCCCGTGGGCAAGGGTCACCCGCACGCCATTGATCTCGCTGCGGCATTCCATCGGCAGGCGATAACCCATGAACCAGTCGCGGTTGCCCTGGACCGCGTCGGTGGGCGCGATCTGGGATAACAACTGGATTGTTTCGGGCGTACAAACATCACCGGCATGGAAGATGCGGTCCGGATGCTCGGTTTCAATCGCGCGCAGCAGGGCAGGATCAATTTCAGACGTGCGATCACCGACGTGTGTGTCGGCGAGGATAACAATCCGCTGGTCTTCTGCCATGCCTTGAGGTTAGCGTGGTTTCTTCAGGAAACCAAAACCGATCACAACCAGCAAACCGATCCCGCTCAGGGTCGCCATCGTCAGCCCGACCCTCTTACTGTCGCCAAATAGCACCTGCGCGGCGGATGGCGGTTGAGTTGGGGTGGGTGAGGGCAGCGGCGTTTTGGTGGGGATGGCTGTACGGCTCGGGATGAAAACAGTCGGTTGAGGGGTGGTGGGAGCCAGAGTTGGCGTAACGTTGCTGGTTGGGGTTGCTGTGTTCCCCCTGCGAATCAGCAGCGTGTCGCCGATGTAAACCTCATTTGCTTCGGCGCTGTTGCCGTTTAGAACCATGATTTCACTTCCGGGAATCCCATAAGCGGCAGAAATCGCCCAAAGGCTCTCGCCAGCCTGAACGGTATGCCAGATAGAGCCATCCGGCTGAGGAGTGGAGGTTAAAATGCCGTAGGTGTTTGGGGTTGGGTTTTGCGCTGAAATCCTGCTAAACGGCAGGGCAACCAACAGCATCAGAAAAACAACCACCAATATTTTTGCAGGTTTCATGGGCACTATTATAGCTGTTTTGAGCAAACGAGTGAGTTCCTCCCCGCATGCATTTTGTCTGAACCCGACCGCACCGCCTGTGCGCTCATCCTGATCGTGCCGGTCTCCCGACCGAGCACGCGATCTGACCGCAGGTCTCCATCCTTCTGAAAACCTCGCCGAGCACGCGATCTGACCGCAGGTCTCCGGGTTGTCCACTCCGCCGGTGCGGTAAATCAATAGTATTTGTGATCGGCGGATTGAGGGCAATATACGTTCTTCCAACCCAGAATCCATGGCGCCCTCAATCTCGCCCTACATCAAAAGTCTGATCGTGCCGGCGTCCTCGCCGTGCACGCGATTTGACCGCAGGTCTCCGGGTTCACCACTCCGCCGTTGCGGTAAATCAATAATATTTGTGATCGGCGGATTGAGGGCAGTATACGTTCTTCCAGCCCAGAATCCATGGTGCCCTCAATCTCGCCCTACATCTAAAATCTGATCGTGCCGCCTGTGCCCACCGTGAAACGGATGGGTAGTCTCCCGACCGTGCACGCGATTTGACCGAAGGTCTCCGGGTTCACCACCCCGCCGTACTAAAACCCATTCGGCGGAGTCCGCAACAGAGGCGGATTCCGCCCTACAAAAAAATGACCGTGCCGCCTGCACCCTCATCCTGATCGTTCCGCCTGTGCCCACCGTGAAACGGATGGGTAGTCTCCCGACCGAGGAGGCGATATAACCGAAGGTCTCCGGATTCGCCACTCCGCTGTGCTAAAAAACATTCGGCGGAGTCCGCAACAGAGGCGGATTCCGCCCTACAAAAAAATGACCGTGCCGCCTGCACCCTCATCCTGATCGTGCCGCCTGTGCCCACCGTGAAACGGAGGGGTAGTCTCCCGACCGAGCACGCGATTTAACCGCAGGTCTCCAGGTTGTACGATAATACTATTTGTGACCGGCGGATTGAGGGCAATATGCGTTCATCCAGCCCAGAATCCATGGTGCCCTCAATCTCGCCCTACATCACCGTGTAAGCAGGTGGGTAACCACGGGGGGTTACCCCTACATCAAAAATCTGATCGTGCCGCCTGTACCGGCTTCGCTCATCCTTCCCACTCCACCCGTTCGATCGAATGGTAAAATTATTGGTTAGGCTAACATATTGCCAGAAAAGAGGTCATTATGCTCGATTTGAAACTATTCCGGGAAAACCCCGAACTCGTAAAACAATCTTTGATCAAGCGCCAGATGGACCCCGCCATCGTGGACGAGGTGATTGCCCTTGATGAACAGCGCCGCCGCCTCATCCTCGATGTAGAGGCTAAAAAAGCTGAGAGAAACGCCGTCAGCAAAGAAATCGGCAGGATGAAAAGCAAAGAGGAGCGTGAGGAAAAAATCAATGCCATGCGGCTGCTTGGTGACGGCATTTCGGCGTTGGATGAATCCCTCAAACAAACCGAAACCGCCCTAACCGCCGTTGTTGCAGGCATCCCAAATATCCCCGACCCAGACGTACCCGTTGGTCCGGATGACAAGCACAACGTGGTCCTGCGCACGATTGGCGAACCAAAGCAATTCGACTTTGAACCAAAACCCCACTGGGACCTGGGCACCGACCTGGATATCATCGACTTCGAAGCCGGAGTGAAGCTCGCGGGAACTCGTTTTTATGTGCTGAAAGGCGCCGGCGCTCGCCTCGAACGCGCCCTGATCTTCTGGATGCTCGACCTCCACATCCGCCAGGGCTACAAAGAATTCTACCCGCCCTGGATGGTGCGCGAGGAGGTCATGTTTGCTTCCGGGCAGCTTCCCAAGTTTGAGGACAACCTCTACCACGACCACCAGGATGATTTCTGGTGGGTGCCAACTGCCGAAGTGCCTTTGACCGGCATGCTGATGGGCGAAATTATCGAAGAATCCGCCCTGCCAATGAACCTCACCGCCTACACAGCCTGCTTCCGCCGCGAGAAAATGTCCGCCGGCAGGGACGTCCGCGGCATCAAACGTGGGCACCAGTTCGACAAAGTCGAGATGTACAAATACTGCCTCCCCGAAAACGCGGAGCAGGAGCTCGATAAAATGGTTGCTGACGCTTGCGCAACCTGTGAGGGGCTTGGGCTCACCTATCGGGTTCTAAAACAGTGCACAGGCGACCTGAGCTTTGGGTCGCACAAAACTTACGACGTTGAAGTCTGGGCGCCGGGCTGCCAGGAATGGCTCGAAGTTTCTTCGGTTTCCAACATTGGTCAATTCCAGGCACGCCGCGCGAACATCAAATACCGCCCCGAGAACGGCTCCTCGCTGCAGTATGTCAACACGCTCAATGGCTCCGGGCTGGGCTTGCCGCGCACGCTCATAGCGGTGCTCGAAAACTACCAGCAGGTGGATGGCAGCATTGTCGTGCCTGAGGTTCTCAAGCCGCTGATGGGTGGCATCGAGGTGATTTCATGAACTTTGACTGGCTCCGGATTGTGATGCTCCTGATCAGCGGTGCTTTGAACGCTGTCGGCTTTTTTGGTCTTTTTTTGGTGTTTTTCCCAGGGTTGACGGTAAGTTGGCTGGGTCACCTGATTTGGGTAATCTATGTTGGTTTCAACCGCGGGCATTCCCAAGCGCAATTTGGTCTGACGATCGCGTTTTTCGTGGTCAACACCATCCTGATGGTGGTTGGGTCGATAACCGATAATCTCCTTGGCGCAAAAAAGGTCCGCGAAGTCGGTGTTCCCTGGTGGGAGATTATCGTAAGCTGGTTGGGCATGATCATCGGCGGTATTTTGCTGACCCCGATCGGTGGGATTGCCGCCGCCCTTGGGGTCCTCTACATTTTGGAATATGGTCGGCTCGAACGGGACCGCGAAAAAGCCTGGCAAGCCACCAAAGCCCTGGCGTTTGGCTATGGCATCGCCGCTGCCATCCGCCTTGTCATGGGCTTTGTCATGGTCACCCTTTGGCTCGTGACGGTGATCTTCCTGTAAATCGAGATAGGGTAGAAACAACCAAAAGAAGATGTTTGCTATCGCAAGAAAGCGTCATCCGTAGGGGAGAAGCAACCAATGAGTAATGTTTTGCATAACAAAAAACGTCTGCTGAGGTTGCTTCGCCCTCTGTAATTAGAAAGACTGCCTCATGGATCAATCAGAAATAATCCACCGGCAATCTCTGCGATTGAAGGATTTTGATTACTCCCAGGCGGGGGCGTATTTCGTGACCATCTGCACAAACAACCGCCAATGGTTGTTCGGCGAAATTCGACAAGGCGAAATGGTGCTAAGCGCTATTGGTCGGCTTGTGTCGGCGCAATGGCAACAGATACCTTATCGCTTCGCGGGGCTTGAGTTAGGCGCCTGGATTGTTATGCCCAACCATATCCACGGCATATTGATTATCACCCGAAGCGGAGAAGCGTCCAACCTGATAACCCCCGTATTACAAGAGACGGCTGACAGGAAAACGCCACCCACACAACCACGCGGCACAGCGCCGGGTTCGGTCGGCGCGATTATCCAGAATTACAAATCGATAACCTCTAGGAAGATTTCCAGGCAGGACGAGTCGATGCGGGCGGCGATCTGGCAGCGTAATTATTACGAACATATCATCCGAAACGAGCGTGAATTTCGAGCAATATCCGAATACATTATTGCCAATCCACATAATTGGGAACACGACATGGAAAACAAGGTGTAGGGGAAAAGCGATCCAGGAAGAGGGTACGCGTAGGGGCGAAGCAACCCAAAAGAAAAAATGATTCATACCATAATAATATCTGGTGAGGTTGCTTCGCCCCTACCCCAAACGACACCATGTTCCTCCCCCCCAAAAAAAACTAAAAACTATCCGCCTTCTCTTGCCTGCCGCGCGAGATACAACGCGATTGACCCCGCGACCGCGGCGTTCAGCGAATCCAACCTGCCGTATTGCGCCAGGCTCATCAAATCATCGCATTTGTTGCGCACCAGGCTGCGCAGCCCTTCCCCCTCATTCCCAACCACCAGCGCCACACCCCCGCTCAGTCGCAACTGCTGCACCGGGCGTGCTTTTGGCGAAGCGTCCAGCCCATACACCCACACATCATCCAGCTGTTTGATCCGGTCGATCGCCTGGGCAAGGTTATACTGCGCCACAAGCAGGTGTTCCGTTCCTCCCGAAGAGGCATGCACCACACCTGGCGTAATTTGCGCCGACTGCGAAGAAGGCATAATCACCCCATGCACACCCATCAGCTCGGCGGTTCGCAGCAGCGAGCCCAGATTCTGCGGGTCCTGGATGAGGTCCAAGAGCAGGAAAAAAGGCGCTTCCCCGCTTGCCTTCGCGTGGGCAAGCAGATCCTCAAGCGCGGCATAAGGATATTCGCTGGCTTCCAAAGCCATGCCCTGATTGTGTTTGTCGATTGTGTCGAGCTGCTGTCGTTGAGCCTCCACCACCTGCACCTTGCGTTCTCGCGCCATCCTGAGAATTTCCGGCAAATGACCGTCCTGCTTAACCCCGCGCAAAAGCATCAGGCGAAAAACATGCCGCCGTTTGGCACGCAGAACCTCAAAAACCGGGTTTCGCCCGGTGATCCATTCTTTCATCCCTGCTCCCAGGTCCAGCTTGTGCCGTCTTTGCTATCTTCAAGGATGACTCCCAGAGCTTTGAGCTCATCGCGAAGCTTGTCCGAAAGAGCCCAGTTCTTCTCGGTCCTCAGGTCGCGCCGAAGGCTAACCAACAGATCGATGAACGGATCGGCAGCGTTGGTCTTGCCGGGCTGTTCATCGAGCTGCAGCCCAAGCACGCCGGTCAGCTCATCAAAGATTTGCAGCGCGGGCAGCAACTGCGCGTCTGTCGCGCCGTCGCCGCGTGCCTGGTTGAGGTTGCGCACCAACTCAAAGATTGCCGCCAGCGCCGCGGAGGTGTTAAAGTCGTCATCCATGCTTTCTTTAAAAGCTTGGCGGGCTTGCTCCGCCGCAACCAACATAGCCGCAGCTCTCTCCTCAGGAAGACCAGCCGCGCCGGGCAGGGCGGGTTTTTTCGCGTTCAGCAATCGGCGGTAAGCCTGTTCGGTCTGCTCAATTACTTCCTCGCTATAGGTTAGCGGGCTGCGATAAGACCCATTCAGCACCCACAACCGCATCACATCCCCCGGATGTTCACTCAGGAAGTGGTCAATCGTAATCATGTTCCCCAGCGATTTCGACATCTTCTCGGATTTTAAGCCGAGCATGCCGTTGTGCATCCAGTCGGTGGCAAAAGTTTTGTGGGTCAGTGCCTCGGTTTGGGCGATCTCATTTTCGTGATGCGGGAAGATCAGGTCATTCCCGCCGCCGTGGATGTCGATTTGTTCGCCCAGGTGCGCCATATTCATCGCCGAGCACTCAATGTGCCATCCCGGTCGCCCCTTGCCCCATGGGCTGTCCCAGGCGGGCTCACCGGGTTTGGCAGCCTTCCACAACGCAAAATCCATCGGATGTTCCTTGCGTTCGTCCACCTGCACGCGCGACCCCGCGTTCATTGTCTCGAGCCGACGCCCCGAAAGTTTGCCATAATCGGGTTGGCTCTCAACGTTGTAATACACCTCCCCGCCAACTTCGTAGGCAGAGCCGTTCTTAATCAGTTGGCTGATCATTTCGATAATCTGCGGCATGTCTTCCGTGGCGCGTGGGTTTTTGGTGGCTGGCTCAACATTCAGCGCGTCGAGGTTGGCTTTGTACTGCTGAATGTACTGGTTTGCCAGCTCGTAAGGGTCCCGACCCAGTTCATTGGCTTTGTTGATGATTTTGTCGTCGACGTCCGTGAAGTTCATGACGAAATTCACAGCGTAACCAGAATATTCCAGGTATCGCCGGACGATATCGAACACCAACGCCGACATGGCATGCCCAATATGGGCTTCGGCGTAGACGGTTGGTCCGCAAACGTACATTTTGACCACACCTGGTTCGAGAGTTTTGAAATCCTCTTTTGTGCGGCTAAGTGTGCTGTAAATTTTTAGGCTCATGATGTGTTTCCTGTTTACTCGTGAGTTGGTTTCGCAAAAATCATCCGTCCGGCAGAAGTCTGCAAAATCTTTGTGACGGTGACATCGATCTTTTTATCAATATAACGTTGACCGTTCTCGATCACAACCATCGTGCCGTCGTCCAGATAGCCGACGCCCTGGTTGTATTCCTTGCCTTCCTGGAGGACCTCAATCTGAAGGCTTTCACCCGGGAGGATGACCACCTTCACGGCATTTGCGAGGTCGTTAATGTTGAGCACCTTAACTCCCTGCAGCTCGGCGACCCGGTTGAGGTTAAAATCGTTGGTCAGGATCGGACAGTTCATCTGCCGCCCGAGCAGCACCAGCCGGTCATCCACCTCCCGCACCCCCTCCACGTCGATATCGCTGATGACTACGTTCACCTCTTTGCTCTCCTGGAGCTCCCCGAGCACGTCCAGCCCGCGCCTTCCTCGCTGCCGGCGCAGGCTATCCGCTGAGTCAGAAACGAACTGCAATTCGTTCAAAACAAACCTTGGCACAACCAGCGTCGCCCCCAAAAAACCCGTCCTGGCGATATCCGCTATCCGTCCGTCGATGATCGCGCTGGTATCCACCAACACGCGCCGCTCACTTTCTCCTTTGGCACGCGAGGGTGTCTTGCTGCCCCTGTTCTTAAAGAAGTTCTCAAAATCATCCCTCCGGGTGACGAACAGTACCCCACCCAGATAGCTAAAAAGCAATAAACCGACCAGCGGAAAAATCTGCCCAAAAGGTTTTGGCAGCAGCGAAAGGGGGTACGCCATAATAGCGGCAATGATCAGACCAATGGTCATGCCGAGAAGTCCGCTCATCAAAGATTGGACGGGGGATTTTGTAAACAGCTTCATCAAGCTCTGGAATGGCTTGATGGTGATGTAAGGTGTAATTAAAAAGCCAAAACCCGCAAAAATAACTGCGGAAAGTCCGGTAACAACTCCCTGCGAAAGAGAAAGAACTTCAACAAACTGCTGAACATAACTATAAATGGGGAGACTGGTAAAAGCTCCAATAATGCCAAGAACCAAAGCGCCAATAATACGAGAAATCAAAATTGCACTCATATAAGACCTCCATTTTAACGTGCCGGATAAATTCACAATGAATAATAATTTCTGTAAAATAATAGCACTCTAAGAGATGAGAGTCAAAGGTTATCTCGATTTCTGATGAACTTCATACAAAGCCAATCCCACTGCGGGTTGCTGCCCGCGCCAACATTTTCGCTACAACCTAATAGCCATTCAGTAGGTTTCGGGGTGCAGCCGGCGAGAAAGCAGGAAACTAACGGGTTGATCGCGTCGATATCCGCCTTTGTTGCGGACACCGCGCTTGAATAAAAAATAACTGCAAATGACCTTCATCCACCGCAATCATCAGACAGACCTGGAAGGTTTTCACGAATCCAACAAAATCCGCTTCCCTCGCGGATTCCGCAGTGATTTATATGTCGGTTTGTTCAAAGAAGAAGAGAAGCCAAAAAGCGGTGCTACCCCGGCTGGTCGCCCTGCGGCTGCGGTTTCGCGCTAATCGGCTCGTTGGGCTTTGGCGCGGTACGACGAAAACCCGACTTGGCAGGATTCGTCAGCAAGCGCTGCAGGTTCAGCAGGGAAGTAGGGTCATAAATTGTGAAGCCGCACACATCGCAGATCCACGCGGGAAAATCCGGCACCATCATCGGCTTGCCGTTAGCTCGGCTGGAAAAAGTTCGCTTCCCTGGAAGAATCCTGCCAAAGTAACAGTGCGGGCAGACCTCCGGGATTTCTGGAACCATTTTATTGCTGCGTGTCATCAATCATATCGCTTTCACGGTGCGGCATGCACCAGGTTTTGGCTGGTCAGAACACGGATACGGTCGAGGGGCCAATAAACAAGCACAGCCTTCCCAACAATCCATTCCTGCTTCACAAAACCCCATTCATGCGAATCAGAAGAGAGGTTACGATTATCCCCCAAAACAAAAAGCTCACCCTCAGGCACCATCCACGTGCCCGTATACTTCGGCAACGCGGCAATGTACGGCTCTGTTAGCGTTTGACCGTTCACCTGCACAACTCCGTTGCTGATATTGACGGTATCCCCAGGCAGACCAATCACGCGCTTGATGTAATCTTCCGTGGGGGTTCCCTGATAATGGAAGATGACGATATCGCCGCGTTTGGGCGTGCCGAGTTTGTAGGCAAATTTGTTGACGACAAGCAGGTTGCCTTCGTAGAGCGTTGGCTGCATGCTGATGTTATACACCCGCACACGGGACGTGACGGCGTTCAAAAGCAGGAAAAGCACCACTGCCATTAGGACGGTTTCAATCAAATCGCGCCAAAAACCGCGGCTTTTCTGTTCCCGCCCGGTTTGAGACGTCTGCTCTTCAATTTTTATTTCAGTTTCGTTTTGTTCCACAAGCATCCATTCTATCACGCTGCAAGGCAGCCTGAACCCGCCTATTATAATCCAAACTCGCCCGGCTAATCCTCTGTGCCTTTACGCTCCCGTTTCTTCAAAACGAGTTGGATGGGCGAACCGGTAAACGGGACTTCCTTTCGGATCTGGTTTTCCAAAAAACGCATGTACGTAAAGTGACCCAGGGTTGGGTCGTTGCAGTACAAAAGGAAAGTCGGCGGATCGGTTTTTACCTGCGTGCCGTAATAAATCCGGAAAGGTTTACCCGTCCCGGATGTGGATTGGTGCACGTCCTGCGCGTTAATCAGGATGCGGTTCAACTGGGATGTGGGCACCTTGCGCAGGCGTTCTTCCTGCACCTGCCTCACCAACGGCAAAACCTGGTGCACCCTCTGACCACTCATCGCCGAAAGAAACAGGATCGGGATATACGGCAGGAAATTCAGTTGTTGGCGGATGTGCCGTTCGAATTCGGCGCTGGTGTTGGTGTCCTTCTCGATCAGATCCCACTTGTTTACGACGAGGATCACACTCTTCCAGGCTTCGTTAACGTAGCCGGCGATGTGCGTGTCCTGGGCGGTGATGCCCGTAACCGCGTCCACAACCAAAACCGCCACGTCGCAGCGTTCGATCGCCTGCATGGCTCGCAACACTGAATATTTCTCTACTCCGGGGATGATCGACCCGCGTTTTCGGATGCCGGCGGTGTCAATCAGGATGTAGTCCTGCCCCTCAACCGAAATCGGCGAGTCAATCGCGTCTCGTGTTGTGCCGGGGATGTCGCTGACGATAGCGCGGTCTTTGCCGATGAGTTTATTGAGCAGGCTGCTCTTTCCGGCGTTCGGCTTGCCGACGATTGCAACCTTAATCGCGGTTTCGTCAGTTTCCTCTTCCACCTGCGGCGGAAAGTGCGCCACAATCTCATCCAAAAGATCGCCCGTTCCCGTTCCATGAATCGCAGAAATGGCAAAAGGTTCGCCAATCCCAAGCGAATAGAAATCAAGCGCGTTCAACCGGGCGGTCTCGCTGTCAGCTTTGTTGACCGCCAGCACAATCGGCGGCACCTGTTTGCCATCCACCGAGCGTTGGCGCCGCCGCAGCATGGTCACCACTTCCCGGTCTGCTTGTGTGACTCCGCTGAGGGCGTCCACCACCAAAACAACCACATCCGCTTCTTCGATCGCCACTTCCACCTGCGAACGAATATCATCAATAAAGGCTGCCGAGCCGATCGAAAGCGGCTCCTGGTCGCGCTGTTTGCTGGGGTCAATCCCACCGGTGTCGACAACAAAAAAGGTATGCCCCGCCCAATCACCCTCCGCCACCAAGCGGTCGCGCGTTGTGCCTGGAACATCATCAATGATGGCGAGGCGCTGCTCCACCAGGCGGTTGAAAAGGGTACTTTTACCCACGTTGGGTCTTCCGACGAGCACGATTACTGGTTTATCCATAAAAAATCCTGTTTACTTGTATTGGTCCTATCTTGTGATGACCACTTCAATTAACCCCGGCAGGGCTGAGTCGAGCCGCAATTCCGGACGGTCGAGCTCAACTTTGGGTGTGAGTTGGTAAGTGCCTGCTGCCAGACCCGTAAGGTCAAGGGTGATATGCACTGAAGAGGTGCTGATATTTTCGAGAAGGTTCATCGGTCCTGAGATATAAACATCCATCGTTGGCGGGGAGAGCGTTGCCCGCAGTCCGCCTGCCAGGTTAATGGTGACAACCGGCACGCCGAGAATTTGCGTTGAGTTATAAATCGCCTCAACGCCCACAGAAACCATAACAGACTGATCCCCAATCACCACGATCCCTTCCGGCAGTTCCAAACCCACCCGCGACTCAAAACTCTGCTGCGCGCCGTTCAGGCTGACCGGCTCGGTCTCGATGTAAGCGGGCATACTGCGGATCAGGTCGGGATTTTCGGCATAAACCGTCAGCGTTGGAGGATTCACGATAATTCCGGTCAGATGATACCCCTGAGCCACTGACCCGCTGGTCACGATTTTAACGAACACATTCCGGTAGCCGACTAACTGCTCAACGTCGATGCTTACCTCAACGCGATTTGGGCTCAACACCACTCCCCCCACAACAACCCCAGCGGAATTCAGGGGTCTTAGGTCCAGGGTGCGGCTGATGCTGTTCGTCAACTCAGAAACGTCAATAATTGCAGCAACTTCCACAACCGTATTCACCAACGACTCAGGCCCAACCAAAGCGGCTTCCGTCTGGCTCAGTCTCGCGTTCCGGGTTTGATACCCAACAGGTAAACTGCCGGTTTGGATCAGCTCGATTGGCATCGTCTTTGATGCGACTCTCTCGAGCGAGATGTCCACGGTGGATGGTGAAACGTCAACCACCTGCACTGGGTGGAGGTTCACGAGCACTTCAGGCGTGAGTGTATGGTCGCCTGCTTCCAACCCCGAGAGGTTAAGGTCAGCACTTATCAGCGCGAGGTTGTTCGCCAACCGCGCGTGCACCGATCGCGGAGCTTACAGCGTGACCGTGACGCCGGTAACTTCCTGCGAAGTAATCACCAGGTCTGGATTCTGCCCCAGAAATTCCAGTTGGATCGGCGTTTCGTAGGCAATGGTCTGGTTTGGATCGCTTGCCGAAACCGAAGAGACCCAAACAATAATTGCCAGGGCTAACGCGGTCAGCAGGGTGGGCAGCAAAGTGAGGAATTTACGAAACAATTTCATCGGTATCCTCCTCCTCTTCAGCTTCCGGTTTTGTGAAGAATGAAAGCCACGACTTTTGCCGGTTGATTACTTCGTTGGAGCTCATAAACGCGCGCATGTTGTTTAGCAGTCGCTCGCTATCCAGCCGGCGGATCAGGCGTCCACGGTGCGCGATTGAGATGGTTCCGGTTTCCTCGGAGACAACCACTGCGATTGCATCGCTCACCTCACTGATGCCGAGCGCCGCGCGGTGACGTAGACCCATCGAGCGTTCCACCGTAGCGTTGAGCACACCGCTGCTCGAGAGCGGCATTACGCACGCGGCAGCCTTGATGCGGTTATCGTCGATGATCACCGCGCCGTCATGCAGCGGAGTGTTGGGATAGAAAATCTGCATCAGAAGTTGCGGTGTGACTTCCGCGTCCATCAGGACGCCGTTTTTGTAATAACTGTCCAAAAATTGCCTGCGCCGCAGGATGATCAAAGCGCCGTGCCGCCGCTGCGCGAGCTGCAAAACCGCGGCGGTGATTGCCTGAAGCGTCTTTTCCTGCTGGTCGCTGGCTTTTGCGCTGCGCTGTCTAAACAGCCCAAGATCGCTCACGTTGCCCATCCGTTCAAGACCGCGCCGAATTTCGGGTGCCAAAACGACAGGTATCGCGAAAATCAGAGCCGGCGAGATCGTATCAACCAGCCAGGAAAATCCGGGCAGGTCAACCACCGAGATCAGCAGGGTAACCAGAATGACGACCAGGAAAATTCCCCTAAGCAGGGTTTGGGCTTCTGTGTCGCGCAGGAGGTACAGGATGAACGCGAATACGATGGTGACCAGCACAATATCCAAAAGGCTGGACCATGTAAAACGCTCCAAAATGAATAAGAAATTACTCCACAGTTCCTGCATAAGTCAGATGCCTTCCCTGCGGTAAAGTATACTCTGTAAAGAGATCTTTTTCCTGCGCTATCCCTGGATTTTTGTAAAATACACTTCCCCGGGCATAAAACCATGCTTGCGAAGGAAGTTGTTGTAGAGTGCCGGATGTACCGGCGGCTGGTCATCACCATACGTGAAACCCTGCAATTTCGCTTCCTCCGGTGAGAGGAAATCCCTGGTCACGATCAGCATCTCGCATAACCCATCCAGGTATTTCTTCAGCAAGGGGAAGCTAACTTTCAGAGGCAGCAGCTCAGCTCTAAAAGGCGCGTGCGCCAAGTAGACAGCCATACCCTGCTCAACACGCAGAACCATCAGCTGGACCAGTTCCTCACCGTGATAAAAAGCGACAACCGTACGCTGACCCAACAGCCGGTAAAGGTCTTCGGGTTCCCAGACCTGTTCGGTCTTTTCTTCCATAAATACAGCAGCGGAGGCGAAATCCTTTGGCTCGAGCATGCCCAGGCGGATTTCACCTTCCATAATCTCAAACGGTGCCAAACCCAGAGCGGCAAACTGCGTTGAAACCTGGTTATACGTATGGGTGAAGCCGAAATCCGTATGAATAACCAGGTCTGAAAGCCGGATCTTCTCGGATTGAGGGGACTGCGAGTTGATGCGCTGCAGTGCCGCGGCTTCGTCCAACCCGCGGTCCACCATCAGGCGTTCAAGCCGCAAAGCTTCCTCAGCAGCCACAGCCCAACGGACATTGCAATGCCTGTCGATCCCTGATTCAAAAAGTTTTATCGCCTCAATCGCGGCGATTTTTCGCGGGGTTTTGCTGACACTCTCAAGGATATTCGCGGTGACCTGTGGGTGAATGATGGCTTCAAGTTCTGCCAGGCTGGCAGGATCCCGGAAAACGATTCGCCCCAATTTGCTGCGGTTGATCTGTCCGTCGCTCAAAACGAGGTCAGAGCCAAACCGTGCGAGGATGGGATCGTAAGCAGGGTTGCCGGGCAGGTAAGTTTCCTGGGCAACCAGGTCGGCGTCGATGGTCAGAACGCCGAAGTTAGCCAGGAACTGCAACACCACGCTCTTACCCGAGGCGATATTGCCCGTCAGACCGATGACAAACGGATCGGTTTCCATCACATAAGTATACAACATCACAAACCCATCGAGGGAAAAAGGTAAGGATGTACATCAACCCAAAAGTTGTTTGTTGTGCAGGTTAGTCGATACCCGGCACAATCGGGGTGGCACATGGGCAGGCAGAGGCAGATACCGACCCAAATTGCCACTCCGCAGCCGTAACAAATTGAGTTCACGTAGGGCGGAATGGACTTCTGTTGTCCACTCCGCCGTTGCGGTAAACCAATAATATTTGTAATCGGCGGATTGAGGGCAATATACGTTCTTCCAACCCAGAATCCAGGGTGCCCTCAATCTCGCCCTACATCGACACACATTTCTTTCGGCGGATTCCGCGTTACAAAAAACCGATCGTGCCGGTCTCCTGACCGTGCACGCGACCTGACCGAAGGTCTCCATCCTTCTGATAACCTCGACCGAGCATGCGATCTGACCGCAGGTCTCCGGGTTGTCCACTCCGCCGTTGCGGTAAATCAATAATATTCGTGATCGGCGGATTGAGGGCAACATTTGTTGTTCCAACCCAGAATCCATGGTGCCCTCAATCTCGCCCTACATTGACACACATATCTTTCGGCGGATTCCGCCATACAAAAAACTGATCGTGCCGCGCTTACGACCCAACCAAATCCCCCCACACTTACGAAACCAACTCCGCAAATGCTATAATTTTCATATGCTCGAGGAACGTATTTCTCAATCCCTGATTAAACACTGCGGCGCCGACCCTAACCTCCCATTAATTGTGGGCGTTTCGGGCGGGGCGGACAGCCTCTGCCTGCTCCACTGCCTCAAGGAAGGCGGCTTCAAGCTGATTATTGGTCACCTCGACCATGCGCTGCGCCAAAATTCAGCCGCCCAGGCGGAAACTCTGCGCCAGCATGCGGCTGATCTCGGCTTACCGTTCTACTCTCAACGCAGCGATGTGCGCCAATACGCACAGGAAAACAGGCTTGGCATCGAAGAAGCCGCAAGGTTTTGCCGCTACCGTTTCCTGTTCGACCTGGCGCGCGACCACGCCGCCCAGGGCGTTGTGGTGGGGCACCATGCCGACGACCAGGTGGAAACCGTCCTGATGCACATCATTCGCGGCGCCGGCTTGAGCGGGCTGACCGGAATGCAGCCAGCGAGCATTCTAACAGTGCTCGACCCTGATTTACCGCTTTTTCGCCCCATGCTCAGCGTGTTTCGCCAGGAGATTCAGGAATATTGCCAGGCGAACAACCTGCCAGTACTCGAAGACGAGACCAACGCCGATCCAAGCTACTTCCGCAACCGCCTGCGGCACGATTTGATCCCCCAATTGGAAAGCTGCAACACCGGCTTCAGGCAAGCTCTCCTTCGCACCTCCGAGACCCTTTCAGCCGACCGGCAGTTGCTCGACTCTCTCGCGGACGAGGCTTTCGCGCGGGTTCTGATGCGTGCCGGCGAAGACACGCTGACCTTCGGCAGGGAAAGTTTTCTCGCTTTGCACCTCAGCCTGCGGCGCATGGTCCTGCGCAAAGCGTTTGTTCGCCTGCGTCCAGGCGCCCGCGACCTTGACTTTGACGCCGTCGAACGGGCATTGGCAGCCATCGCCGCCGAAGCCTCCCAAACGCCGCTTGCCGGCGGTTTATGGCTTTTCTGTTTTGAGAGCGAGTTTGTTTTTGCTCCGCGCACCTACCAGCACCAACACACCGACTACCCCCAGCTTTCGGAGCTCTCCGGCATACCGCTCAAAAAAGGCAGTGGCGTTCCGCTCGGCTCCGGCTGGCGCCTCACTGCTGAGCTAATCGACGCCCGCAAATACAAAACCCTGCCAGCCGGGCTCAAAAAACATCCCCTGCATGCCTGGCTGAACCCGATCGATGCTGAATGGCCCCTCGAAGTCCGCCCAATGCGAGCCGGCGAACGCTGGTCGCCCCTCGGCATGGCACTTAAACACCAAAAGCTGAGCGACTTCTTCGTTAACGAAAAAATCCCCCAAACAGCCCGGGCGAAGTGGCCCCTTGTGCTGAGTGGAGGATCAATTCTATGGGCGGTTGGGCTGCGCATAGCCCAGGCGTGGCGCCTGGTTGGAGATGAAAGCGAAATCCTGCACCTCCAGCTTCACCCGCCGAAAAACTAATTAATCCAGAAAAACTGGAGCAGTTTCTCGCGGATGGAAGGGTAGTTGGGGTAGAGCACGGAAGCCCCACCGTCAGTCATGCCAGGAACCGCGTCATCAGGGGTCAGCCTGAATGTTGTAAACTGCAAATCCACAAACTTGCTTAACGGAAACACGTAGAGGATTGCATCCGGAACGGTCATCTCCGTTTGAACTGTTCTGAAAACCGCCCGCACGACGTTGTCCAGGTTCAGGAACTCGGATGGCTTAAAAGCTTTCTTCGCCATTGCCTGGATAACTTCTTGCGCCCGGCGGGTCCGGTCGAAGTCGGAGGAGTTGAGCCGCGCCCGAACGTACCAGAGGGCTTCGTCCGAGTTCATCGGCACTTCGCCCGGCTCCACCACGCACCATCCCGAAGCGTTCATATGGCATTCATCTTCCATATGTTCGCCGACCGCAACCACCACCCCGTCCAGGACGTCGATCAGATGCTTAAACCCCTGGAAGTCAACCATGGCATAGTGATCAGGTCTGAAGCCGAAATTCGCCGCAAAGGTATCGCTCAGCCCCTGCCATTCTCCATAAGGAAACGCGGTGTTAAGGCGCTGCTCACCCAACCCAACCACATTCACCCACATCTCCCGCGGGAAGGAGATCAGGTGCACTTCATTCGTGCGCGTGTTTAGCCCCAAAAGCAGCATAACATCGGTACGGTAGCCCAGCTCAGGGCGGTAGTCCGAACCAAGCAAAAGAATTGTCTTGACTTCATTCGGCACCTGGATCGCGTTGGGGTTGTTGGCAAGCCAGGGGTCATCCGCGTTGGAGTCTGTTGACTGCCAGAGGTTGGTGATGAAGCCCGGGTTGCCATTGCGCATCTCATTAACACTCAAAACTGCCAGTAAAACAAATATCAGGGCTGCCAAAAAGAAAAGCACACCCCATGGAAACCGATGTTTCCGTTGGTTTTTCACGGTATAGGTCATATTCACTTCACTTTACTTCGATTTTATTCGGCAGTCTCTTCAGGGATGGAGTAACCATTCTCTTCTGCCAGGCTGCGGAGTTTGTTGTTCACCTCACGCCATTGCACCTTGGAGATGCCAAGTTTTTGGCGGATTTTTTCCTTCTCGACCCCATGGCTGAGGTCCACGAGCGCGCTTGTCCAGCGCAGCATGTCGAAGGAGATGTGTTTGTCCATTTTTACGGCTTTGGTAACATCTTCCAGCAGATATTCCAGGCGGCGCTGGGACCATGGGAAAACCTGGTCCTTGATCTGGTACTTTTCAGCATAGTCCTGATAGGCTCCCACCCAATTCGCTGAAACTTCCACTTTGCGTTCCTTATAGCGGTAGCGCGAATTGCCGTAGCGCACGTGAATGTACGCCTCTTTGGGCTTTTCGATCTCAAGATGGTTGGTCATCAGGCTTAAACACTCACCCTTTTTCAGGGCGGTTTCGAGCACGAGCAGCATAAGCGTGTAGGGTCGGGGGTCAGGGTTGGCGGCTGTTCGCATCGCGTCGGCGGCTTCGAGTGCCCTGGAATATTCGTCCGGCGTCAACACGGTTGGAAGCGGGCTAAGAACGGTTTTCTGGATCACCTTCTCTGCCGGGTCGGCGTTGAGGATGCCGCTTTTTACCAGCCAGCGAAAAAAAGATTTGATGGACGTAATCCGGCGGGAGAGCGTCTTCGGGCTGCAGGGAACTTCCCGATCTTTCTCGAGCCAGCTCAAGTACTCCTCGAGGTCTTTGGTGGTGATTGAGCCGATCGTCTTGTCGGTCGGCAAAAAGCTTTCAAGCAGCGCGAGGTCGGCGCTGAAAGCCTTGAGTGTGTGATGAGATCTACCCTGATCGCGCAAATAAATTTTCCAGGTCTGGATAGCCGGTTGGAGCAGGGTGCTCTCCT
>JAYFQB010000079.1:0-2791 GCA_034927385.1 Anaerolineaceae bacterium
ACTCGAAATGAACGTAATGGGAATGCTTTTAGGCGGTCATGTTCGGGTAGGTTTTGAGGACAACCTAAAATATAACCGGGAACGAAATGGTGTTTCGAACGCTGAATTCGTTGAGCGGATCGTCCGAATCGCAAAAGAATTAAACCTTGAAATCGCCACGTCGGCAGAAGCCCGCCAGATTTTGGGCCTGGCTGAACGTGTAAATTAGCAAAATTTTTCTACGGAGGAACAGTTTTATGGCAATGGGAAATAAGTATGGTGCACACCGCGTGATTGAGCCAAAAGGGCTTTTGCCCCAAGCCGCTCAGAAGATCGACAACACAATGGATATCTACGACAATGAAATTCTGATCGATGTTTCTGCATTAAACATCGACTCTGCCAGTTTCAGGCAGCTTTGGTCTGCCTCTGAGCAGAACGAAGACCGTCTGAAAGCGATGGTTTTGGGGATTGTCGCCGAACGGGGCAAAATGCAAAATCCGGTTACCGGCTCCGGCGGTATGCTCATGGGCAGCATCGCAAAAATCGGTCCGGCTTTACAAGACCGCAAAGATATCAAAGTTGGAGATCGTATCGCTTCCCTGGTGTCGCTTTCACTGACTCCGCTGCATATCGATGAAATCCTGGCAGTCCACCCCGACACCGACCGGGTCGACATCAAGGGTCAGGCAATTCTCTTCGAGAGCGGCATTTACGCCAAGCTCCCTGATGATATGCCGGAATCCCTTGCGTTGGCAGCCCTGGACGTTGCCGGAGCGCCAGCACAAACCGCGAACATCGTCAAACCAGGCGACTCTGTGCTCATTCTCGGCGCGGGCGGCAAGAGCGGCATGCTTTGCGGCTACGAAGCCATGAAACGCGTTGGTCCCTGCGGCAACGTTGTGGGGATGAGCCGCAATGATGCCCATGAGAAGACTTTGCTTGATAACCACTTCGTGCACAAATTCTTTGTTGCTGATGCAGCAAACCCAGTTGAAGTACTCGAAAAAGCCCTCGAATACAATGACGGCAAGGAATATGATGTCGCGATTAACGTCGTGAACATCCAGGGTACCGAAATGTCAACCATTCTCCCCGTTCGTGATGGTGGATTGGTTTACTTCTTCAGCATGGCGACCAGCTTCACGCGTGCCGCGCTTGGCGCTGAAGGCATCGGCAAAGATGTCACAATGATCATCGGCAACGGTTACACCCGCAACCATGCAGTTTTCACCTTGCAGGAATTACGCGAATCCAAAGCACTGCGCGAAATTTTTGAGAAGAATTACATCTAAAACGCAATAGAGAGGCTGCAGTTTAAACTGCAGCCTCTCTCGGAAACGAAGGAGTCAGGTGATGAAAGCTGAAGAAAAATACATCAACACAAGCGGTGAAGTCAGACGCAAGAAGCTTTTCCCGGAAGTTACGGACGAGCAGTGGAATGACTGGCATTGGCAGGTCTCCCACCGTATTTCGGATGTGGATACGCTGAAGAAGTATTTACCGTTGACGCCCGAAGAAGAGCAAGGCTCAAGGAAGGCTCTCGAAACCTTCCGGATGGCAATCACTCCTTATTACCTGTCCCTGATCAATCCTGACGACCCGCATGACCCCGTCAGAAAACAAGCAGTGCCCACGGGCGATGAAGCCTACCGAAGCCCGGAAGATCTTGAAGATCCGCTTGAAGAAGACGGCGACTCGCCGGTTCCTGGTTTAACCCACCGCTATCCAGACCGGGTGCTATTCCTGATTACCGATCAGTGCGCCATGTACTGCCGCCACTGCACCCGGCGCCGCCTTGCTGGTCAAAAGGATGGCGCGCGTACGCGTTCGCAAATTGACGCCTGCATTGATTACATCCGCGAAACACCTGCTGTGCGGGATGTGCTGCTTTCCGGCGGCGACGCTCTGCTGATGAGCGACGAACGCCTGGAATACATTCTTTCAAAACTACGGGCAATTGATCACGTGGAAATCATCCGGATCGGAACACGCACGCCAGTGGTACTTCCTCAGAGGATTACCCCTGAGCTGTGCGACATGCTGCGCAAGTATCACCCCGTTTGGGTAAACACTCACTTTAACCACGCCAACGAAATTACCTCAGATTCAAAGCGTGCCACCACCCTGCTTGCAGACGCCGGTGTGCCACTTGGCAACCAGTCCGTCCTCCTGAGAGGTGTTAACGACTGCGTGCACGTCATGCGAAAACTGGTTAATGGCTTGGTCTATATTCGAGTCCGACCCTATTACATCTATCAGTGTGATCTTTCTGTGGGACTTTCGCACTTCCGAACGCCGGTGGCAAAGGGACTTGAGATCATTGAAAGCCTAAGAGGCCACACTTCCGGCTTTTGCGTGCCCACCTTCGTGGTGGACGCGCCAGGCGGCGGTGGAAAAATCCCGGTGATGCCGGACTACCTGATCTCGCAAAACCCTGACCATATCGTCCTACGCAATTTTGAAGGTGTAATCACGACCTACAAAGAACCGGAAGTATATAAAAACGAATGCCATTGTCCGGTGTGCAGAGGCGAAGAGAAGGTCGAGCTGGTTGGTGTTGCCAGCTTGGTGGCTGGTCAGCAAATGACTCTTGAACCGGTTGGTTTACTTCGGAACAGACGGAAACACAAGGGATAAACGGCGATTGGTATGAATCCGGGTGCGGTCAAAGAGGATGTTGAACTGCTGAGGCTCACAGGTCTGCAAGATCTTGAGTCTCTCGCTATCATTGGGCTTTCAAAAAATGCCGGAAAGACAACCTGCCTCAACCACATCATCGCCGCCTGGGCTGAAAGCTGCCAGCAAAGAC
>JAYFQB010000252.1:0-3349 GCA_034927385.1 Anaerolineaceae bacterium
GAACTCCCAGCCGTAATCGTGGATGTCGTCCGCGGCGGTCCAGGCTTGGGCAACATTGCCCCCTCCCAGTCTGATTACACCCAGTTGGTACATGGCGGCGGACACGGCGAATATCACCTGATCGTGCTTGCCCCTGCTTCCGTCCAGGAAGCGGTCGACCTTACCAGTCAGGCTTTTGATCTCTCTGAAAAATATCGCATGGTCGTCTGTTTGATGCTGGATGGCTCCCTGGGGCAGATGATGGAACCCGTTGAGCTCCCGGAATTCAAACCACCGCACACCACCCCGCCTGCCTGGGCAGTTGGCAGCCCCGATTCCAAGGATCGGGTTGTACTCACTTCCATCAACATTGACCCACCCACACAGGAACGCTTCAACGTCAAGATGATGACCCGCTGGCAGGAAATTGAAAAGAACGAAGTCCGCTACAAAGGCTATTACCTCGAAGACGCGGAATATGTCGTTATCGGCTACGGCACGGCCGGGCGGATTGCCCTTTCTGCCGTTCGCGCCGCCCGCGAACAAGGTCACAAAATCGGTCTGCTGCGCCCCATCAGCCTCTCCCCATTCCCCACCCAGGAAGTAAACACCCTTGCCGAAAAGGTCAAAGGTTTCCTCGTGGTCGAAATGAGCAACGGTCAGATGCTGGATGATGTCATCTCCATTGTCGCCAAACGCGTTCCGGTTGAATTTTACGGTCGCATGGGCGGTATGGTTCCGTATCCCGATGAAATTTCCAGGGCGATTGACGGCTTGGTGAACGGCTCGCATGATGTCCACGCAGACGCCCGCGGAAAATGGCTGGCTGACATGCGCGAGCTTGTTGGAACAGGAGAATAGACATGGCTGAATCAGAAGTGAAAATCGTCGCCAAACGACCGCTCGGCTTCACCAGCCGCACCACACACTACTGCCCAGGCTGCACCCACGGTGTGGCGCACCGCCTGATCGCAGAAGTGATCGAAGAAATGGGCGAACTGAACAACACCATCGGTGTTGCCCCCGTCGGCTGTGCTGTTTTTGCCTACAACTACTTTGATTTCGATTTCGTTGAAGCTGCCCACGGGCGTGCCCCGGCGATGGCAACTGGCATCAAACGCACCCTGCCCAGCAAGATGCTCTTCACCTACCAAGGCGATGGCGACCTGGCTTCGATGGGCATGGGCGAGATCGTCGCCGCCGCGGCTCGCGGTGAGCAGATCACCGTCATCTTCATCAATAACACCAACTATGGGATGACCGGTGGTCAGATGGCTCCGACCACCCTGCCTGGTCAGAAAACCTCCTCTTCGCCGCTCGGGCGCGACGTGGAAACCCAGGGTTACCCCATCCGTACGGCTGAGCTGCTCGCCACGCTCGACGGTGCTGCCTATGTGGCGCGCCGCTCCCTCCATGACGCCCGCAACATCCGCCTGGCAAAACGAGCTCTTCGCACAGCTTTTGAAGTGCAAAAGAACGGGTTGGGCTTCTCCATGGTGGAGCTGCTCTCCATCTGCCCAACCAACTGGGGCATGGATACTGCCAGTTCCCGCCAGTGGCTTGTCGACCGGATGCTGCCCTACTATCCCATTGGCGACTTTAAAGTTTCAACCGCTGTAGGCGAGTTAAAGACTGGAGGAAATTAGCATGCAGGCTGAAATTATCATTTCGGGTTTTGGCGGTCAGGGCACGCTTTATGCAGGACAGGTGCTGGCATATGCCGCAATGGATGAAGGAAAACACGTCACATGGATCCCCTCTTACGGTCCTGAAATGCGCGGCGGCACAGCCAATTGTACCGTTGTCATCTCGGATGACGAGATCGGCTCCCCAACCGCCCTCCACCCCACCGCCGTAATCGCGATGAACCTCCCGTCTCTCGACAAATACGAACCTCTGATCAAATCAGGAGGATACCTCATCGTCAATGAAGACATGGTCAACCGTTCCGCAATTCGCGACGATATCCACGTCCTGATGGTGCCCGCGAGCAAAATTGCCCAGGAAGTTGGCAACGAACGTGCCGCGAACATGGTGCTGCTGGGCACTCTCGAAGGCAACTTGCACCTCCTCCCTGATGGCGCTGTCGAACGAGCGCTCGAAGCCCACACCGCAGCCCGCCTTAAGAAGTTTATCTCGATGAACATCGAGGCGATGCACCGCGGTGCGGAGTATCAGGCTGAATAGGCTTCCCTAACCGCAGAACGAAGGCGCTCAAATTGCTTGGGCGCCTTTTTTTGCCTCCGGTATAATAAACAAGTATGGAAGAAGCGCTCAAACCACCACGAAAACGAAGCCTGGTCCTCAACCTCATTGTCGGCTTTATTGCCCTTGTTGGTGGGCTTGTTCTGCTTGTGTTGGGGTCGGGCGATGCCTTGCGACAGCCAAACCTGCTCCAACTGACTTTGGCTTTGGTGCTGTTTGTGGTTGTGGCGCTTTTTAGCTATCAAACTTTCCTTGTCCTCACCACACGCTTCCAGCTCACTCGTTCTGCTCTTGAGCTCCAGTGGGGCTTTCGCCGAGAGGTTCTGCCGCTGGAGCAGGTGGAGTGGGCGCATCCGGTTTTGGACTTCGATTCCCCCATGCCGCTGCCTGGCTTTGTGCTGCCTTTCCAATACTACGGCATTCGCCGCATCCGCGGTCTGGGAACGGTCGAATTTGCGGCAACAGACAGGCGAAATATGGTTCTGATCCGGGCTGACAACCGCCACTTTGTCATCTCCCCCGAAGATGCCTATGCTTTCGCCAGCGAATTTGAGAAACTCTCAGCCTTAGGTCCCCAGGAAGTTGTTGCTCCTCTCTCCCAAACTGGGCGGAACCTGATCGGAGAGATTCTGCAGGACAGCATGGCTCGCAAGCTGTTTACTGCCGGTATTGTTGGGCTTCTCACCCTCACCGCGGTCAGCATCGCGCTTAGCGCCACCCGCCCCACCATTACCTGGATCACGCTCGAATTGGTGCCTTCCAACCGGCTTCTTCTACTACTGCTGGTGGGTGGGCTCGATTGGCTACTCAACACCTTTCTTGGCGGCTACTTCTACCTGCGCGGCTTGCTTGAAAAACGCTGGATCTTTCTGATCTGGAGTTGGAGCGCCTTCATGAGCCTCACCCTCTCCGCCGCCGCCGTCTTCATGAGCGTCTGATCCCGCACACTCTTTTTTTCTGCAGGCGTAGGTCAGGTTCTTCTGTTGAACCTGACGCCACGAACTGATTCCTCTGATGTCAGGTTGAATTGCGCAACCTGACCTACATCTACAACTGCTTAGGCGTAGGTCAGGTTCTTCTGTTGAACCTGACGCCACGAACTGATTCCTCTGATGTCAGGTTGAATTGCGCAACCTGACCTACATCTACAACTGCTTAGGCGTAG
>JAYFQB010000343.1:0-3173 GCA_034927385.1 Anaerolineaceae bacterium
CCATTCCCTAAAATAATTAGCTTTGCTATCACCACGGCTATGCTACTGCTTTCGGCGGCTTGCCAGCCTTCCGAGGTCACCGAAACCTACACAACTCCAATTCCGCCAACCGCGACTCCAAGCCCTTCTCCAACCCGCACCCCCGCCCCCACAACCACCCCAACTCCAACCGCTGAGCCAACTTCCGCGCCAAGCCCAACCGTTGAAGAGCATGTTTTCCCCCCCGCCGCAATGATCAGCAATATCAGCGGGCATAAGCAAACCTACGAACTAGGCTGCGAGGCAAGCGCGGCTGTTGATTGGGCTGGCTTTTTTGGCGTTCCGATCTATGAATCGACGTTTCAGTTCGACCTCCCCCTCTCCGACAATCCGGAGCTCGGCTTTGTGGGCAATGTCACAACCGACGGCTGGGGGCAAATTCCGCCCGACGCCTATGGCGTGCACGCGCCTCCAATCGCGGAGCTTCTGCGTGAGTATGGGCTTCCCGCCCGGGCGGTTCAGGGCATGACCATTGAAGAGGTAAAAGCCGAGCTTGCGGAGAACAACCCAATTATCGCCTGGGTGATCGGAAATATGGTTTACAGTGAACCGGTTGTGTATGTGGATCAGACTGGCAACTCCGTTGTTGTCGCCCCGCATGAACATGTGGTCATCCTGATCGGTTACGATGAAACGAGCATCACCTAGATGAACAACGGAAAGTTTTATGCCGTGCCTACCGATGTGTTCCTGACTTCCTGGGGAGTTCTCGGAAACATGGCTGTGATTTACGATTAAAAAATCCGCCTTTTAGCGGATTTTTTTGTGTTTTATCAAGGTTATTACATATTTGCTGAGCGGAACCAGCGATAGTTCAAAACGCGCAGTTCTTCCGCCGTGGGCATTGGATAATAGCACATCTCCTTCTTGTTGCCAACGTAAAAGCCGTTTTTAATCGAGCGATACTGCACATTAGGGTTGTGAGAGCGGTCCACCATCTTTGTTGTGGCGAATTTGGTTTTCACATCCGTCAGGCATTGGCGCAGGTGGTCCTGATTGCCGTACTGCATGTTGATCATGATGCCCATTTCCGGGTCATCAGCCAGCTCGCCCAACTGGAGCTCCGTGAAAACGAGCGTCGGCACAGTCACGAGGGAAACCGGGTTGCGAACCACTTGGTCGAGGACCTGGATGGGACCGAGTCGGCTGACCACCAGCGGCGCGACCGGGGCGATTTCCTGGTAGAGATGGAGCTGCCCGGTGCCGTTTGGAATGTCTTCCGAGGGCGCGAGGTCCAATGTATATCCATCCTGAGTGGTGAGAAACAGGTGCTGCAGCGCGCTTAGTTTGATATGTTCCAGAGCCCGATAAACCGAAACATATACTGAAGATTTTAAGCTGCCATCATCGTGGGGGACACAACGCGCGAAAGCCTCATCGATCTTGAAATAAGGGTTGCGATATTCCGGGTCAACCTCGAAAAAGATCGCCTGACCGCGTGATTTTTTTGCCGACCCAAGAGCATAATAAGAACCGAAATCTTCCGGGGAGAGCATCGAAGCAATCAGTGCTTCAGGAAACAAGGAAAGGTATAAGTGAATAGCCATATTTTCTCCAAATCCGATTCTTTTTGTCTTAACTTTCGCGGGAAATAGACCAGCCTCTACGTGATGTGTCCATTTATTTCCATTTTAATTTTACCCCAATTTTCCCCGATCTGACGGGTCTTTTTGCGGGTGGTCATTTTGCGAGCGGTTTTTTGCGAGTGGTTTTTTGCGAGCGGTTTTATGCGAGTGGTTTTATCAGTCTAACCATAATCGTACCAGCATGCCCCCCGAGCACGATATTGTCGAAAGCATAACACCCAAAACAAGTTTCGGCTGCT
The DNA here is from genome assembly GCA_034927385.1 of Anaerolineaceae bacterium. Classification (GTDB taxonomy): domain Bacteria; phylum Chloroflexota; class Anaerolineae; order Anaerolineales; family Anaerolineaceae; genus Mesolinea. The sequence goes on from JAYFQB010000343.1 coordinate 1,865, forward strand.
TGTTAACAAAAAAGCACCTGCCGTTTTATTGGCAGGTGCTTATGCTGACTAACTTATGCCTACTGTTTTCCAAGCCATTCCACAGCCTTCTCAAGGCCTGTTCCGTTGAGCGTAACGCGCCCCTGGGCTGCGTTTTCCAGAATGGTTCGCAGCTCGTCCGCGCCTTTACCAAAGAGATCCTCAATTGAGATGGTTCCGCCAAGGATTTGTTCGATGTAGGCTCGCATCTCCGCATCGTAGTTCGGGTTTGCCCCGTCCACTGGATAGGCGAGAGCGGCTTCAAGCAAATTTGGCTCAGCAGACTGGCCAACCGGATACGCGTTTTCCGCGGAGGGTGCCCCGCTCGGCGCAGTCGGTTCCGTTACATTTCCGCCTTCGCCGCTAATCGCTGGCAGGTTGACGGTAGTTTCATCGGTTTTTTTCGAACCGCAAGCAGACAAAATCAGGCTCAGGACAAGTAAACTGGTAAGAAGAAGGGTTTTGATTTTCATTAGGTTCCTTTCTGTCCGTTTTCACACAGGGACATGCAAGTGATTATACCAAGCCTGAAAAAAATCGGTTCAATTTTCCACCGCTTCCGCGCGCCTCACCTTTCGGGGATAACGGCTGTGCCTGTGAAAAATTCAGCTTTCAGTTCCTGGGAAGTGTGGCTGCCTTTTACCTGGATTTTCTCGCTCAAAAACGGGAAATAAGGCTGCACCTTCTCCAACATTCCCCAACCAACCCGCCGAATAGAAAAATGAGCGTTTTTCGCGCAGCGAAGTTTGATGAAGTGGAACAGTTCCCGCAAGTTGGCTCGGCAAAGCACACTGCGGTTATAGGCGTTGGGGACCACATACGCCGCCACATGCGGGTTCCAGGCTGATAATTTGTCAAACAAAACAGCAGCAGCGTTCATCGCCTCTTGATAGCGCGTCTCAAATCCCGCTTCTGTGATTGCTTTGGGCAGGGCGTAACCCAAGCGGGTGGTCAGATCCTGAACAGTCTGCGTCATCATGCGGTGCCGTTTAAATTCGAAATATGCGCCTTGATCCATAATCAGGCTGAAGGTCAGATCCGCGTATTCAAGCTCCCGAATCGGAACATCGAAGTCGGTCATCCCCTCAAACATGGCATCCACCAGGTCTTGCTTTTCCGCCAGGGGCATATTCAGGACCTGATCGAGACAAACCTGGTAAGAATCGTCTCCAAATCGATAGAGAACTGCCGCCAGAATCTTATCCTCTGCGCCTTCTTCAACCGGCCTGAGGTCACACCAAGGCGTACCATAAACCGTGTCGATCTGATTGGCAAAGGAGCGAGCTTTCTC
>JAYFQB010000028.1:0-4737 GCA_034927385.1 Anaerolineaceae bacterium
ACACCGGACCCTGGTTGTAATGTCCCAAGCCGATAACCGATACAACCGCTGATCAACCACCAAACACGACCCCCATAGCAAAGCAAGGCCTTTGGGACCGCATCAGGCGCCTGGGGCTCGAGCCAGCCGCGCTGCGCACTATCACCGTGATCGCAACGGTGGTAATGATGACGATCGTGGTGCTGACGATGAGCAAATACTATGTCAGTGTGGAAGGTCAGGGTGCCGCGGAGTTGAAGGCTGCTGTCGCGACTCAGGCGGAATCTTCCGACATGGCGGTTTATATATCGCAGTCCGCCGCTTCTGCCGCGCAGAGCGAAGGAATCAGGCGGGAATTGAACCCGGATACCGTTCTGCCGATGCGAGCCCGAACTGAAATCATCACCTACACTGTTCAGGTGGGTGATAATCTTTTTTCCATTGCTGAACGCTTTAACCTTCTGCCCGAAACGCTGCTTTGGAGCAACCGCTATGTCATTGGCGACGATCCGCATTTCATCTACCCCGGTCAGCAGTTGCTCATCTCACCTGTGGACGGCACACTGCACCGCTGGAGTGCCGGCGAAGGCTTGAACGGCGTGGCGGAGTTCTACCAGGTCTCGCCTGACGTAATCGTCAACTACCCCGGCAATCACCTTTCGGCTGATACCTTAGGCGGCTATTCCTCACCGAATATCACACCAGGCACCATGCTGGTCGTGCCGGGAGGTAAGGGCGAGTTCACCGACTGGCGCACCCCGCGGATCACCCGCGAAGAGCCGGCAACCGCGGTAAACGTGGGTCCTGGAGCTTGCACCGAAAGCTACGACGGTGTGGTTGGCACGCTCAATTTTCGCTGGCCCGTACAGAACCATACCCTTTCCGGCTACGACTATGCCCCCTCGGCAAACCATTTCGGTGTCGATTTCGGTGGGAACATGGGAGACCCCGTTATGGCAGTGGATAATGGCGTTGTGGTTTATGCCGGTTGGAACGACTGGGGATACGGCAACATGATTGTCGTGGATCACGGTTTTGGATGGCAGTCGCTTTATGCGCACCTCGCGGAAGTGGACGTGAGCTGTGGAGAAGAAGTTTATTCTGGCGACAAAATCGGCAGCGTCGGCAATTCAGGCGCGGCTGATGGCGTTCACCTCCATTTTGAATTACGCAACGACGAATACGGACGCGTAAACCCATGGGACTTTTTGCAATGAGAAGGCGAAGCGTATTCCTTCTGTTGACCTTCGTGCTCATTCTCAGCGGATGCGCGGGAGTTGCCTCCATGCCGAGCTCAACCGCAACGACGCCGCAGGCAACCAACACCCCCTCCGCCTCACCAACCGCCAGCGCGACGCCCACCGCAACAGAGACGCCAACGCTGGTCCCCAGCCCAACCCCCATCCCCTCCACCGCAACGCCCACCTTCCAGCAGCAGCGCGAAGCCGGGCTCTACGCAGCCAGCCTACACTACCTGGCAAACACAGCGGAAGACGCCGACCTCATCGCGCGGGAAATTGACTTTGCTTCCGGTCCGCACGAGTCAGCCGATAATGCCTGCGGTCCCATTACCGTCGCAATCATGCGGGACGCCGGCTACCTGCCTGAGGACGCCAACCCTCACGACATGTGGCTGCTTTGCCCGCGCGAGGAAATCCCGGAATGCCATGGGCTTGACACCCTCCATCAAAAATTCTTCCCTGAATCCGATTACGATTACTTCCGGGTTGAAGAAAGCGTTGGCACGTACGACTGGGCAAGCAATCCGCTCAGACCCGGAGACTGGCTCTACCTGTTTGTGCGCAAGGGAATCTCAAAATATGACGGTTTTGACCATATGCTGGTGGTTACCAGAGTGGATGAGCACGGCAGGGCTTACAGCGTCACCAATATCAACAAGGGGGACGGTTTTGTGATCCAGGAGGAGCTGCTCTATGATCCCCGCCGACCCAGCCAGGGGCTGTTTGCTGAGCTGACCAACGACAAACTGCGAAAGGAACTCGGCATGACCGGTACCGCTGGTTTCTTGCTGGTTCGCGCTAAAACGAATCCCACCCCCTGATTTTTACAATCGTTGTACTCATAGGCAAAACTTATACATTTCTTACACCATTGTGAATATAATAATAATATTAATTCACAACCATCAGGAGACGTATGGAAGAAAAAGATCTTGGTTTTCGCTTTTGGAATTTACTTCGGGATGCTTCGGTCAACACCGAATATGTGATGACAGACTTCAGCGCTCGCAGCAAGCTTTCACGCTTGCAGTGCCGCACCTTGCTTCAGATTTTCATTCAGGAAAAAGTCAGATTGAGCGACCTGGCGTTAATCCTGGGCATGAATCCGGGAAACCTCAGCCGCGTTTGCCAATCTCTCGAGGAGAGCTCTCTGCTGCAGCGGGAACACAGTGTGGACGACCGCAGAGTGTGGGCGATTTCTTTAACTGAAAAAGGGAAGGAAGTTATCCAGGATGTTGTGGAAAATATTAAAACGTCATTTCAATTTTTCCTCATCGATCACAGCGAAGAAGAGTTGCACATGTTGCTAAAACTGTGGAGTGACTATAACGAATATTACAAGCAAATGAGGCAAGACAAGCATCACAAATCGGCAGGAGCAAAAGCCGACTGACCTTCTACGCCCTGGTTGCTTGCCAGCGGTCTCTTGTTACCTGGCAGTATTAGTGCCCAATAATTCTTGCTTTGAATCACCCCCCACGCTTGCGAGGGGGGTTTTTGATTGGGTATGGTTTTTTTAAGCCAGCAAAACCAGCCCAAAACGTGACCATCCTGCTCTGCCGCGGCATGAACTCTCCTCAACGAAGGGAAAGTCAGCTTTGATGCAGTCGGGGGGCGTGCTACAATTAAGCCATGGAGTCAGCAGGATTTTCCGATGTTCGTCCATCGCCGATCGCCGGGCATTGGTACCCCGGCAAGCCGGGCGAATTGCGAGCGGCGATTGAAGGTTTCTTCCAACAAGCCTCCCTGCCGCAATTTAGCGGGCAGGTAGCGGGGCTGATCGTGCCCCACGCCGGTTACATCTACTCCGGGCTGACCGCCGCGCATGCCTTTAAGGCGATAATTGGCGTTGAATACGCGCGTATCATTGTGCTTTCCCCTTCCCATATGCCTTATTCTCAACCGCTTTTAACCACCGCCCACGATGCTTACGCGACGCCGCTTGGTGCTGTACCTGTTGACCGTGCGGCTGTGGCTGCTTTGAACCGCTTTCTCGGCGAAGCCGGCAAGCTGTCCATCGCGGCTGTTCGCAACGACCAGGAGCATTCTCTTGAGATCGAACTGCCTTTCCTGCAGGTGACTCAGCCACAGGGTTTCGGGCTGGTTCCGCTGATGATGATGGACCAATCGGCATCCGCCTCGCGGTTGCTCTCATCCGCCCTCGTAAGGCTCATCCAAAGCTTCCCGCCGGATGAACCTACGCTGCTGGTAGCCTCGAGCGACTTATCGCACTTTTACACTGAATCCGCCGCGAATCACCTGGATAGCACCCTTGCACAGGCGGTGCGTGAGTTCACGCTCGAGTCGTTTTATCAACACAAACAGCGCGGGGATATGGAAGCCTGCGGGCTTGCCCCCATGGCTGTCGTCCTGCAGACCTCCCACTTGTTGGGGGCAAATCAGGTGACAATAGCCGACTACCGCACATCCGCGGCTGTCACCGGCGATAGAAGCAGTGTCGTAGGCTATCTCTCAGCAATTATCTCCACCGGAAATGGGTCGGCACATGCATAAGCTCACGTCAAAATTCTTCACGTTTCTCCTGATCGCGCTCAGTCTGGCAGGCTGTCAAAAACCACTCCAGGGAAGACCAACCTCCCTGCCCACACAACTGCCAACAGCCAGCATCACGCCCACCCCTTCGCAGACCCCCACGCAGCCGCCAACTGTTACCATGACCCCCACCTCAACAGCAACCCCAACCGACACGCCCGTCCCAAGCGCGACGAGCACATCCACCCCCACGCCCATCCCCACCCGCCTGGCAACGCTCTTTCCGCTAACCGCGGGCGGTCAACAAACAGTGGACTTCGGCTACTATTACATCACCCGTCGTGACAACCGCGAAGATGGCAGCCTGCGCAATCTCAGCGCCATGGTCAGCTTTCAGCTCGTGGACCGCGGCATCCACAGCGAAACAGTGCGGATCCTCGGGGAAGATGTGACGATTTATTATTTGCGGGTAAGGCATGTTTTTGACGAAACCAGCCTGGAGGTCAAACTGGTTCTAACGGGTCTGTATGGGCAAGACGTTGCGATTGCCGGCATGCCCGCGGATGGTTCGTCCTATATCAGCATTCGCAGGCAGGATGCTGATGATGTCTTCGAACCTTGGAAACTGCATCAGGACTGGAGCCTTCCGTTGGACCAGCGTGCGCCGCTCTTCCAGACGGTGCGCCTGCCGGACTTTGAGTCAACTTTGCGGGCACTGCCCGACCAGGTGATCGTCCTGGCGGACCACCCGATCATGCTCGACCCGAACGGGTGGACCCAAATTTACATCGATATGCAAAGGGTGAGTGCTTCCGCGGCTCGCTTCCAGCCTTTCTTTAGCTTTAACGAGTTCGATCAGATGACAGGCCAAAGCACTCAGGCAACCGTATGGCGGGACTACCTGGTCAACAACACGGATATCCCAAACAATCAATTCAACCGGATGTACTTCTCCGCTGATTTCCTGGTAATAATCACCCCCTGACGGCAGGTTGCCATTGAAACCCTTCGCGGAAGTAATCAT
>JAYFQB010000070.1:0-1524 GCA_034927385.1 Anaerolineaceae bacterium
ATGGCTGAGGTCGGTTTTGTGCTTGACATCTCACATATGGACGAACCCGCGGCGCTTACCTGCCTGGACCTCTACCCCGGCAGAATCATCGCCAGCCATGCCAACGCCTCAAAACTGGTGAAAGGATACAACTCCAACCGACTCCTTGGCGATGAAGTAATCCGAAAATTACTTGCACGGGATGGCGTGATCGGTGTGGCGCCCATAAATGCTTTCCTCAATGCCGATTGGAAGGAAGAAGGCGGAAAATCAGCCGTCTCGCTTTCTTTGGTCGCGGAACAGATCGATTACATCTGCCAGTTAGCGGGCGACGTTCGCCATGTCGGCATCGGCACAGACTTCGATGGCGGACTTGGCGTTGGTCAGGTGCCTGCGGAAATTGACACAATTGCTGATTTGCCGCGATTGTTCCCATTCCTCAAAGATTTGGGGTATGATGCTCATCAGATCTCAAGGATTGCCTCAGAAAACTTCCTCGATTTGATCAAAACCACGCTGCCAGCTTAGAGCGAAGGATACTTTGAATCAACCAGACGTTCTTTTAGACCCCAACAATCCAAAAAAGGCTGTCAAAGCCGGGTCTTTTCCGAAATTCCAGGTCAGAACAGGATTGACTGGACTGATATTGGGTTTTTTAATCTTGATCATCGGCTTGCGTCCGGATCTCTTTGGGCTGGACCGGGGTCGGTATATTGGTTATGTGCAGATCATCGTCATCCTCATCGGCTTGGGATTCATGACGCTTTCTGCCACCGGAATGCTCATTGCCTTCTGGAATGGCGGTCCAAAATCGCTTAGGGCAGATTTTGGCACGCGCATCATTGCCACAGGCTACGTGATTTGCGCCTTCACCGCCCTCGCGGATGCCTTCGGCTTTGGCACAAACCCGCTGCCAAACGTAATGATCGGCACGCTGCAATCCTACGGTGTGATGATCGGTATCTTCGTGATTTGCCTCGGATTGTTTTTAGCGATCCGACCTGACAAATATCTTACCGAAGAGCAAAGCGCCCGCAAACGCCGCAAATCCTGATCCCCATGTCCATCGATTTAAATCACATTTTTCACCAGACCAAGCTCAAAAACGGGCTGACTGTGATGCTCAAGGAAATCCACACCGCCCCAGTAACCAGCACCTGGATCTGGTACGGCATTGGCTCTCGCAATGAGCTCCCCGGAAAGACCGGCTTGAGCCATTGGGTGGAACACATGCAATTCAAAGGAACCGGAAAATACACCGGAGAGGACATCGACAATCTCGTTTCCCGTGTTGGCGGCTATTCGAACGCCTTCACCAGCTCGGATTGGACAACCTATTTTGAAACCATGCCTTCTGCCCGTTTGCGAGACGTGCTCGAGCTCGAAGCCGACCGCATGGTGAACAGCCTCTTCAACCCTGAAGACGTTGAATCTGAACGTACCGTGATTATCTCCGAACGGGAAGGCTCCGAAAACTATCCTGAGTTCAGGCTCGACGAAGCCGTGCAGCTTCGGGCGTTCCGCTCCCACCCCTACCGGAATGAG
>JAYFQB010000116.1:0-4368 GCA_034927385.1 Anaerolineaceae bacterium
CCCGGAAATCGTGGTGGCGGTTTTTGTCTATCATGGGTCGGAAGGTTCCACTGTTGCCGGACCGATTGCGAAGTTTACTATTGACGCTTATTTCCAACTGAAACAGATCGATCAGGACTTGAAACAAAACGAATATGCTCCGGCTTTAAAGTAGTGTGTGAACATGGATCAGATACGAATTCGCGGAATCAAAGGCGGGGTGCTCATCAGCCTCCCGGAAACAGCATGGTACCAACAGAGGGATATGTTAATCCTGCGAATTCAGACCCAGGAACGTTTTTTTAAAGGCGGACGAATCGCTTTGGATGTCGGCGGTGCGGATTGGTCGCCCGATCAGCTTTTTAAGCTGCTGCGTGACCTTTCGGATGAGGGAGTGTGCCTTTGGGCTTTGCTGTCGACCTCGGAAATTACGCTGGCTTCAGCCAAATCTTACGAAATCCAGACGAGCATCTCATCACAGCCAGTGGTTGAAACCCCCGAAAAGCCAATATTAGCCAAAGATGAGCTGCTGGATGACTGGCGGGTTAAACCTCTGGAAAAGGGCGAAAAAATTGCTTTCAAGGCGAATGGGGTGGTGCTTGGCGACGTTCCGGAGGGATCTGAGGTTGCTTCGGGGGGGAGCCTGATTGTCTGGGGCACGGTCAGAGGAAGCATAAACGCAGGCTGCGGCGGGGACCCCCTCTCGGTGATTCGGGTTTTGCGATACGATGGAACTGGAATAAGATTGTGTGGGCAATCGGTTGAAGTGCCCAAAAAACTGCTAAATTTGAACCCGCTTGAAATCGCTGTTGAAGGAAATCGAACGCGGGTGGTGGAAGTTGTTACAAGGAAGTTTAAGCTGTTATGAATACGCGTGAAATTTGGAAACGATTTGACATTCCGCTTTTTGCGGTAGTGTTATTGTTGTGTGTGTTTGGTGTAGCGTTGATTTCCTCGGCAATCGCCGGGAACCCCACGCTGGAAGGGCACCCAAGAAGGCAAGTAATTTTCCTGGTGATCGGTTTGGTTGTTTTGTTTCTAAGCGCTTCGTTTGATTACCATATTTGGAAAACCCTCAGTAAACCATTTTACGCGCTGGTTGCCATGCTTCTGCTGATGGTGTTCATTTTTGGCGGCGCGAGATTTGGCGCAGCCAGATGGCTGGAGACGGGTCTGGTAACTATTCAGCCGGCTGAGCTGGCGAAGATTGCCATCATCCTGACGCTTTCCAGTTTTTTTGCAAGCAATATTGATAAGATCAACAACTGGATGACGATCGGCAAAAGCCTGATTCTGACCTCGGGCATTGTGCTTTGGATTTTGCTCCAACCCAACCTCAGCACGAGTATCGTGATTTTTGTTACCTGGATAACTATGCTCTGGATCAGTGGATTAAAAACCAAATTTATCCTGATCATGGCTGGCGCAGCCGTACTGTTCATTGGGCTTTCTTTTCTGTTGGATTTTCCATACCTGGCGGATTACCAAAAAGCCCGTATCACAAATTTCATCTCACCGGCGGAAGACGCGCGGTATGGCGATACATATAATGTTGATCAGGCATTGATTAGCATTGGCTCAGGAGGGTGGTTCGGCAAAGGCTACGGTCAAGGTTCGCAGGTGCAGTTGCGTTTCTTAAAAATTCGCCATAATGACTTTATTTTCTCGGTTTTGGCACACGAATTTGGTTTCGTTGGAACTGTTCTGGTTCTGGCAGCATTGATCTTTGTAATTGTCCGCTGCTTCAAGGTGGCGCAGAACGCCCCGGATGCGTACGGTTCATTAATCGCGTATGGATTTGGTGTGTTGATGGGCTTCCAAACAATTGTCAACGTGGGGGTGAATTTAAGGTTGCTGCCAGTTACGGGCTTGACCTTGCCATTCATTAGCTATGGCGGCAGCTCGCTGGTCTCGATGCTTCTGGGAATTGGGCTGGTTGAGAACATTAAAATGCGCAGCCAGGAGAAAGAATTTAGGGATGAACCCTTGTAAGAAAACGCAGGAATGTGGTAATATAGGTTTTCGTTAGTGGGGGCTCGTCTAATGGCAGGACAGCAGACTCTGAATCTGTATGTAGTGGTTCGACTCCATTGCCCCCAGTCTGAGCACATAAAGAACCGTCATCCACATGGCGGTTCTTTTGTTTGAGGTCTCGAGAGACCAGAGGTTTAAAACCTGCTTCGGGGAACGGGCTTTCGGTTTGATGCTCTAATTCAATTTGTTCCACAGTATGAACAGGGGGCTTTTTCTTCTTCGCTCAAAGGCTATAATTAACAAAACTAAACTTAAGGAAGTCCTATGAAAATTAACAAATTCCTGGTTGTTTTTCTGGCGATTTTTATTCCCTTTATTTTTCTGATGGGTGGGGTGAGGCTCGTCATGAACCCCGCTTTTGCTGAGTTCGAATATGACCGTTCTGGCTTTCCGTTGGACCCTTACGGCATGGAGACCCGCGAACGCAAACAGTGGGCTGGCTTTTCCATCCGCTACCTGACGAACAATAAGTCGATTGATTATTTAGGCAATCTGCAAACCTTCAAAGGCGAGAAGATTTTCACCGAATCTGAGCTTTCCCACATGGCTGACGTGAAAACTGTTGTTCAGCGGTCCCTGACTGCCTGGTACGTCGTCTGCGGATTGAGCATCGCGATTTTGCTGTGGTTCATCATCATGCGGCAGTGGAGCAGCATCCGTACAGCGCTAAATGCCGGTGGGTGGGTTACGATCGGTTTGCTTGGAACGTTGTTGATTTTTTTGACGGTCAGTTTTGATAAATTGTTTGAGTATTTTCACCGTCTTTTCTTCCAGGATGGCACATGGACTTTCCTGGAATCTTCTACGTTGATTCGCCTGTTTCCATTCGAGTTCTGGCGCGACGCGTTTGTTTCGGTTATCGTGTTCACGCTGATCGGCGGCATTTTATTGGTGGTTCTAACCAAGAAGAAAAGGGCTCCCAAGCCAGCAAGTGCATCCTGATTCATACGAAAACCCATCTCTATGGAACAAAAAAAGTGCGCCGCGCGGCGCACTTTTTGTTGGTAAACAGAACTATAGTGTTTTATCACCGACAACGGGCGGATTCTCAGCATCGAGGCTTGGGTCGAAGATATGGAGGTTGTCCATGTTAAAGACGACCTGCATCTTTTCGCCATAGTGAACCTGGGTGCGGGGGTCAACACGAGCAATAAAGTTATGGTTTCCGTTGACGAGGTAAAGGAAAATTTCGTTGCCCATCAACTCGGTCACATCCACGGTGACTTCAACTGGCTCAGCAATGATGCCGGGAGGAGCCTATTCTGGATTGTGGATGTCCTCAGGGCGGATACCGAAGATGATATCCTTGCCCACGACGCTTTCGTATCGGGCGATATCGTGATCAGGAACACGGACACGGAAGCTGCCCAGGTCCACGAACATCTTGCCTTCTTCTTTGTAAACCTTTCCATTGAAGAAGTTCATGGCAGGTGAGCCGATAAATCCAGCAACGAACAGGTTCGCGGGGTGGTCATAGAGCACCTGCGGTGTGTCAAGCTGCTGGAGCTTGCCTTTGTTCATGACAGCGATGCGGCTTGCCATGGTCATGGCTTCGGTTTGGTCATGGGTAACATAAATAAAGGTGGTTTCAAGACGCTTGTGAAGCTTGGAGAGCTCCGCGCGGGTCTGGACGCGGAGTTTCGCGTCGAGATTGGAGAGAGGCTCATCAAAGAGGAAAACCTTTGGCTCGCGCACGATGGCACGCCCAACAGCCACACGCTGACGCTGACCGCCGGAAAGCTCCTTGGGTTTACGTTTGAGCAGGTTCTCTATACCGAGAGTTTTGGCTGCTTCCATAACGCGCCGATCGATGTCGGCTTTATCGAACTTGCGCAACTTCAAACCAAACGCCATGTTGTCATAGACAGACATGTGGGGGTAGAGTGCGTAGCTCTGGAACACCATCGCGATATCGCGATCTTTGGGAGCAATGTCGTTGACGACCTGGTCGTCAATCATGACCTGCCCCTCAGTAATTTCTTCAAGCCCAGCAAGACAGCGCAAGGCTGTGGTCTTGCCGCAACCAGAAGGACCGACAAGGACTAAGAATTCCTTATCTTCGATTGCAAGATTTAAATCTTGCACGGCGACAACTTCGCCATATCGTTTCCAAACATGATCGTATGTAACACTTGCCATAAGAATTTCCTCCAATCTTGAACGAGTATAGTGGTCTTATTATACGTCAATAAACCAGAAGCGAGAGTGTTTTTTACAAGCTTTAAGAAGAATCTGAGAACCCAAACAAAGAGGCTGACCAAAAAGACAGGTTAGTAGTAGTGGTGCGATCTTCTGTTGATCGCACCAATAATGCCGCGTCATATCCCCGTTGGTGCGTTCAAAAACGGAACGCAC
>JAYFQB010000062.1:0-8926 GCA_034927385.1 Anaerolineaceae bacterium
CTCCCAAAGCCCCAGCGACTCGCGCAGGACATCCGCGGGGAAGTCCCAACCGTTTGCCGCTCCGGCGGTGATCGCAAGAATATCAAAACGGTCACTGCCAACCGGGTTAACCTCCAGATTCAGATGCTCTCTGAATTCACCCATTCGACTCCTTTCAATTTCTGTCCCTGTCAGAAAGGTTCCTTTGCCCCACGCAAAATCCCTGCTCTGTTTCATTTTTCTTCGGCGTCTTGGCGTGCTGCCTCAGCCGGAATCTGCTCACCCATAAAGCGGTACACAAGGCGCAGCAGCTCATCCGAAGTGATCAAGCCTTTATCGTGCAGGCTGTTGGCAATCGACGCCGCTTTCTGCCCCGCGTCCGCCAGCTCGGCGTTATCCCGGGCGGAGATATCGCCGCCGGAAACAACAATCGAGGCAGCCGAATCGACCAGCAGGTCAAAATACGCCCTACGCTCAACGACTACGCGCAAAATATCCTGCAGAATCCAACACATTGCCCGTTGCCTTTCGGCGAAGCGCCGGTAACTCGGGTTGCCAGACGCCTCAGCCGTGGTTTTGGTTGAGGATTCCGGCTCAGCCAGAAAATGCAGCGGCAGCCCCACGCCAGCCGCGATCATTTTCTTGATTGCCAGACCATCGCTCGAAGCGTCCAACGCTTCGAGTTTTGGCGCCAGAACCGACCATTCTTCGCTTTCATCGGTCACCAAAACCGAACCTGGCGCGGGCGGACGGGATACGAGCTGTGCCTGGCGGTTGGAACGCGCGGTTTCATTCGCGAACCTTGCCCTAACCACATAGACGAAGGCATTCCGAAACCGATTCAGGCGCACGCGGTCCTCAAGCCAGGCGGTGTAGCGTGAGAGCCATTTCAACACAGGGGCGAGGTCGCTTTCGCCCCACTGGGAGCCAGCCGGACGGTTGACCGCGTAGTGCAGCACGACCGGCGCAAAACTGCCGTCTTCCTGAGGTCTGTCCCTGCCTGGCTGGTACGCCGGATAGATTCTTTCCTCTCCGGAAAGCCCCGGCTTGCCCACGTAAAGAAGCTCCTGTTCAACGTCCGCGCCGCTCGACTCGATCCTGGAGATATCCGCGCTGGGGATGATCCGTAGGTAGCTCATGCCAAACGCGTCAGTGGAAATCAGCAGGAAGAGATTCCCGCTCAGCACCAGCTCGTCCGAAAGCTCTCCGGTGCGCAAGCTAAGATGGTTCAGACGGTGGTTCCAGAATCTGGAAAGAAAAGCCTGCGTTGCCGGGTGTGGGCAGGTGACAACGAATCCCCCGCCTGTGACGTAGGTTGTGGTCAGCTCGGTGATGCGCCGCGCCAGCGGATTGAAACGCCAGGCGTCCATGCAGTCCGCCAAAACGTCCTGCCGGTCGTACGCGAGGCGGTCACGCGGGTTTTCGCCTGCCTGCCGCGCCCCAACCAGGAGCGTGTTTTCCGTTTCTTCAAGGCTGAACTGCGCCTGATGCTCTTCAACCTGCGTCTGAACCCCTAACAGGTTCCGGAAGTGTTCCCCGATGCGGCTCACGCTTCCACCGCCTGACAAAGGGCGGCTTCAGCCGGGCGCTTTCCCTGCACCGGGCAGGCGTCCCCATCCAGTGGGCAGGTCACGCCTGAAGCTTCGGTCCGCCCAAAATATGCCAAAACGTCGGCTGGCGTGCCGTTCCAGCGGTCGTAGTCCATGTAGCTGCCAACTCCGCCAATCGCCGGACCTCGCTCGGTGGTCTGGTGGATTAGCCAACCGTCCACTCCTTTTGGCAGACGCGGTGGGCAGGGATACTCGGGCGTGTATTGCGGGAAGGGGCGGCGGAAGTAGTATTGCGCCAGCCACCAATCCACTCGCGGCAGCTCCGCGACTCGCAGGTTCGCATCCACCCACATTGCCCGGGAGTACACAATCGGGAACCGACCGGTTTCCTGCCTGAGCAGTTCAAGCGAGGTCAGCAGGGTGTTGGTGATCACCGCCCGGGTCTGTCCATGTTCCAATTCCACATCGAGCACCAGGCGAACCTGGTCCAGGTTGATTCCGTCAAGGATTTTCAAAAAACTGTTGACCTGCTTGAGGGCGGGTTCGCCAGGGTAGAGCACATGATAAGGCAGCACACAAGCGTTGGCTGCCTGCGCCTGTTCATAAAAATTCCTGAACATCGGGTCGCGATACCCCCAGGAAACGCCCGCCCGGATCGCGATGAAATCCACCGCCGGGTTATGGTCCGAAATCTGATCAAACGCGGGGGTTTGGGTCAGGTCGGCGCTGGCGTTGTAACGCGAAAGGTCGATCCCAAAGGCAAACTCCTGGTTTCGCACAAAATAAGTCATTAAAAACCTCCATCCATTTCCAAAATCGGGTCGCTGGCAGGGATCAACGCGAATTGCGCCGGTAAATGCCAGCTTAGTTCGTCCAAAATCGCGCACATCGCAGCCGAAAGCGCCAGGTCGTCGTGGAGCAAGCCGCCTTCGGGATCGCGCGCTCCTTCGGGCACGCTCCACCTCAGATAGCGTTCGGGTCCCGGGCTGACTTCTGCCTGAATTCCTGCCAACTGGCGGTAGAAAAGCGCCTGAAGACGGTCCTGTTCGGAAGCCACGCACGCCAAAAGAGGGTTTGTTTGCCATTTTTCCGGATCGCCGCGCGGGTTGAAATCCTGGAACCGACCGGTATCCACCACCGCCAGAAAGCCCCAACCAAGGCGTGATTTCAACTGGCGGGTGAATTGCAGCGCGATCACTCGCTCGCCCAGCTTGTCGCGCAGGAAGGACCCCACGCCCGCTCCAACGCCGCTGGCGTCCACCACAATTTTTTCCGGCTGCCAGACCTCCGCGAGGCTCAGCAGCCTCGCGTAGAGCGTGCTGTGTTTTTCGCCCTGCCAAAGCTGGCGATGGACCACCTTGTAAATCGGCTTACCAACCAGATCCTCTCCGAGCAGCGAAAAATCCAGCTCGACGATCGTCACAGCGGTAAGGTCCCTGCCGGGGTTATCCAACACGACTTCCGCGCCGCCCTGGCGCATGGACTCATCTTCGCCAGCCAGGTCAATCAGAAAAGCGTAGCGTTTTCCTGGCGCGGGGGTTTCAAGCGCGGCGTGCGCCCCATGCATCAGCCCGAGCCGGCTGGGGTTGAATAACCCACCCCCAAAATCAATTTCCTCGCTGAAAAACTGGCTGCGAACCATCGGGTGGCTGCGCCCCAGGCGGGCAACTTGATCGTCCACGAAGATGCCATATTCCGGCACCTCCCGCCGAACATCTTCCGCGTTGATTTGAAACACGCGCCGGATGCCATCGCGGGCTTCTGCCGCCCGGGCAGCCCGCAGCTCCCTCGCGAGCAGCGTCTGACCGCTCCAGGCTGTCCCCCAGAAGACACGGGTGGCATTGGTTGAAGCAGCCATGGGAGCGATTTGTTTGTCGTATTTGGCGATTTCAATATCCTGCGCCTCGTCCAGCGAGAGCAGTGTGGAGGCAGTCGCGCCAACGATGTTTGAGCCTGGGGCTGCTGAGAGGAAGGTGAGGTGCGCCTTATTGAGGCGGTAGTGGTTGCCCGCGCTTTTATGCCAGTTGCCGCGTGTCAGGCAATTAGCTTCCAGCGCGGTTTCCAGACGGCGCATGGCGTTCAGGCTCTGCGGTTGGTAGGTCGGCGAAAGCTTCACCATTTCGGCGCCGGTATATCCCAGGAGAGCCATCAGATAGACCTCCAGTTGCGCCTGCATCAGGTTCTTGCCGGATTGGCGTGGGAACATGACCACGATCGAAAGCCCCTGGTTTTGTAGCACAGACTGCACGATGGCGTTGGCGGCTGCCTGTTGGTAGGCTCGCAGTTTTATCCCGCCAAAAACGCGCGTAAAATTTGTGACCAGACGCAGAGAGCGTAAAAAGTCAGCCCTGGAGGAATCCCCAGCCTGCGAGAATTGAAGGCGGTGGCTGCCTGAAAGGTCAGCCCGAGGGAAAGTGAGCGTGTTATTCATGGCTCGCCCCATTTGTTTGCCCGAGGTTCTGGCTGAAATCCGCCAGGGTTTTGAGCAGTTCCATAGATTCGGTGTCTTTTCCGGTGCCGTTCAATGTGGAATTGACGCGCAGCACGGAAGCCAGGCGCGAACACGACAACCCCAAAAGGTCAAGCGATTTTGCCAGGTTCACAGGGTAGTCCTCTTCGCCGGCGTTCTCCGCGGTACGCACAAAGCGCTTGATCGTTTGCTTGAGCATGCTGATTTCTTCGTCAAGGTCAAATCTGGCAGTCTCGGAAAGTTGCAGGCGTTCAGCCGGGCTGAAATCAACCAGAAAGGCTTCTCGTTCAGCCAGTTTGTCCTCGAGCTTGCTTTCAGCCTGCCGGTGTGAGCCCGCCGCGTTTGGGCGGGCTTTTCCGGTCGGCTGCGTAGAAGCCTGACAAGTGGGGTTTGGGTGTCGCATGTTACGCTGCCTCCTTTTCATAGAACTTATGTTCTATTTATGGCAGTAGTTTAGCGGTTTTTCATGCGCATGAAAAGAGGTCAATAGTTGCCAGTTTTATAAGAGAATGTCAACTACTACGTCGGGGTATACTTAGGGCTTAATGACCTGGAGGCAGAAAAATGCGCAGAAAAGACCGTGAGATGGACCAGGAGTTTGCCTGGGAAGTGATCGACCGCAGCCAATACGGCGTTTTGGCTTGCGTGACGCCAACCGGGTCACCTTATGCCGTCCCGCTTTCACTCGCGAGAAATGGTAGCAGGTTGTTCTTCCACTCTGCCGCAGCCGGCAGCAAGGTGGACTACCTGGCGGATGGTCAGGAAGTGGCGCTTACGTTTGTCTCTCACGTTCAGGTGCCGGAATTATTCACCCCCGAGGAACTCGCCGGCATGCTGAACGACCCCGAGGCTGGCTCGATTCTGGGCTCCAAGGTTTTCACCACCGAATTTGAATCCGCCTGTGTGCAAGGCAGAGTTTACGAGCTGACGGACGCCGCGGAGAAGGTTTTTGGCTTGCGTTGTATTTGCGAGAAATTCACACCGGATAGAATGGCTTTTTTTGAAGGCACGGCGGAAGGGGCGTTGAAGATCACGAAAGTCTACGAAATCCGGATTGAGAGCCTGACTGGCAAACGCAAGCGCTATGACTCCAAGGGGAACGAACTGAAATGGCAAGCCAAAGGTTAAAAGTCCGGCAGCTTCAGTCCGTTTTGTTTTAACCAACGGCGCTGCGTTTCGTACCCCGGCAGCATCTGCCCCAGGAAATTCCAAAAAGCCTGTGAGTGATCATGGTGGCGGGTGTGTGCCAACTCATGCGCCACAACATATTCCAGCGCTTCGGGTGGGACCATCGCCAGCCGCAGCGAAAAGTTTAGCGAATTTTGCCGGCTGCATGAGCCCCAGCGTGTTTTTGCGCTGGTTATGCGGATTGACCGGACCTGCAAACCCCATTTTTTCGCGTATCGTTCACAAAAAACCGCAACCGCTTTGCGGGTTGCCTCGCGGTAGAACGATTCCAGCCGTTCCGCCCCTTCGCCTTGCTCGGCGGCTGCCAAAATAAAGCCTTGACCTGCTTTAAAAACCAGCCCCCGCGCGCCGCTGCCCGCAAGATGAAGTGGGTATTGCCTGCCTTCCAGCCATAGCAGCTCCCCTTCCACGAAGCGGATTGCCTGGCTTTGCGCCGGCTGGCGTGCCATCAGAGCCCGCTTTTCGGCGATCCAGGCGGAGTGCTGCTCCAAAAAGCTGTTAATTTGCCGTTTGGTCGTCCCGAGCGGTGCCTTAAGCACAACCCTGCCGCCAGGCAGCACCTGCACCATCAGGCGCTTGCGGCGCCTGTCAAAAATAATCTCATCGGGGGTTTGCGGCATGTGCTGATTATAAACGCGGAACCGGGCATTTGAAAATCTTTACGGGCAGGGGGTTGATGTCCCTTTTTTCCATTCCAGCCGCCCCAGTACCCCTGACCTTCCATTGACATTCGCCTCACCTGACTGTAAAATATGACCGTTTGGTCATATCGACCCAAGGATTCCCATGCCAACTGATACCTTTTTTAACCTCCCCGAAGAAAAACGCTGCCAAATCGAAAAGGTCGCCATCGCCGAATTTGCCGCCAAACCGCTGCAGAGCGCCTCTATCAATGCTATTGTCAGCGCGGCGGGGATTGCCAAGGGGTCTTTTTACCAATATTTCGAGAATATCGACGACCTGCACAAACACGTCCTGGGCATCGTCACCAACAAAAAAGTCGAGGTCATCAAGAACCTTCCGCTGGATTCCGCCAATCTGGACACATTCCGCTATCTGCGCCGGGTTTTGCAGGCGGCTGTCGCGTTCCAGGTTCAACACCCCGACCTTGCCAGCATCGAACGTTTTCATCGCTTCAACGCTCACCTGCTCAGCAGTTTTGACCCCGAAACCGGTGACCGCGTTAGTGGGGACGGACGTTTTCACGCCTTCCTGACCCAGGGAATTTTGCACGACGATATTGCCACCTGGGTGGACGTGGATATGGCGGCTTTTATTCTTGAGTTAATCGAAGGCGGGATCGCGCCGTACCTTGTGGAACGGATTGGTGAGAAGGTGCCCGTTTCTGCCCTGGGCGGGCTGTCTGAGGAGGCTGACCGTGCCGCGCAGGACCTGTTTGATAACCTGTTGGATATTCTCGAAGCAGGGCTGGCTCGCGACCCCCAAATCCGCAAGGATTTCTATTCCAAATAGAGCTTTTCCCCGGTCATTTCTTAAAAAAACGACCTGCCGCTCGGCAGGTCGTTCGTTCTTTATACGTAAGGGCAATCCGAAACCCCGAGACAGGTTCCAACCCGATACGCCCCGCGAATCCAGTCGTGGTCCAGGGGAATTTCCTTGACGCTGCCGACCACTTCGCCCAAGGCGACGCTGGTTACCGAACCGTCGATACGGCATGCCATCCGCCCAAATTGACCTTCCACTGCCATTTTCACGCTCCATTCAGCCAGTTGATTGGCGAGCAGTCGGTCCGCCGCGGTGGGGGTGCCGCCGCGAACGAGCGAGCCAAGGATGGAAATGTGGGTTTCAATGCTTGTAGCCTCGCCAAGCCGCCGCGCCAGCAGGAGGGTCTGAGCGGAATAGTTGTTTTCAATCCGTTCAAAAGCTTTTTCCTGCTCCTCGTGTGTCGAAGCGCGTTTGCTGGCAGCCAGCTCCATGAAGTCCACCAACTCTTTCGACCTGGCTTTTTCAGCGACCGCGACCAGTGAGAAGTTACGCCCCGCTGCCTTGCGGCGGTGGATCGCCTCGATGATCACGTCAAATTCGTATGGGATCTCCGGGATCAGGATCACGTCCGCGCCGGCGGCTAAGCCCGCGCCCATCGTCAGCCATCCGGAGCTGTGCCCTAGCAGCTCCACGAGCATTATGCGGTGGGTGGCATTGGCGTTCGTGTGCAGACGGTCGATTGCCTGCGTGGCGATCTCGCGCGCGGTGTCAAAACCGATTGACTTATCGGTGACTGGGATGTCGTTTTCGCACGATTTTGGCAGGGTGATGATGTTCAGTCCCGCCTGGCTCAGTTTATAAGCCGCCGTCTGGCTTGTGTTATCGCCGATGATGACCAAGGCATCCAGATTGTTGCGGTGGTAGCTATCAACCGCTTCCTGGGTGCGGTCCACCATGCCCTGCCCGCTGGGCATCGAGTCCGGCAAGTGGCGGCTGGTGCCGAGGATCGTGCCGCCTTGGGTCAGGATGCCCGAGAGCATCGTGCCTTCCAGCAAGTTCACCTTGCGGTCCTCAACCAGCCCGAGGAAACCGTCCCTAAAACCAAGTAACTCCACATTATGGATGTTATCAACCGCTTTTCCAAAGCCGCGAATGGCGGCGTTTACGCCGGGGCCATCGCTGCCTGCTGTAATTAATCCAAACTTCATTATTCACACTCCTGTTCTTCTATGCTCCAATTATAGCCTTTGTCCTATAGGTCCGAGGTCAATGCAAATGGTAATCTATACGGAATGATGTCTTTTCCACTTCCGCCTGTTATAGTAATAAGTAAGGAGATAACCATGGACATCAACGAAACATTACTGAACGAAATTGTCTTACTACGCCAAACTCTTGAGCGGATAGCAACCTCGTTGGAAGATATCGACGACACACTCGAGATCATGTTCCTGGAGGAAGATTGCGAGGATGAGGATATGGAAGACCTTGAGCTGCTCGAGTCTGACATGGATGATATCGACTTTAGCAGCGAGGACAAGGAAGTAGACGAAGATTAGCCTTGGTTGGGAGAGCATCGAAGAAACAAAAAACCGCCTGTTCTCACAAGCGGTATTTTTGTGTGCCGAGTCACAGACTTGAACTGTGGACCCTTCAATTTTCAGTCGAATGCTCTACCAACTGAGCTAACTCGGCAACGAACTGAGATTCTAACCTCGACCGGCGAGACTGTCAAGCAATTGGTTTCGAAAGATTGTGAGGAAAGATTCCGCCGCATTCAATCCGGTTGCAATCCTATGGGGAATCGTTGTTTTCGGTCGAGGCGGGCAATCAACCCGACGAAAAGAACCTCGTAGGGGACGGGCCCGCCCGTCCCGAATTGTACACGGTCGAGGCATGACATCAACCCGACGAAAAGAACCTTGTAGGGGACGGGCCTGCCTGTCAACGGTTGAAGCAGGCTTCAACCCTACGAAAAGAATCTCGTAGGGGACGGGCCCGCCCGTTCCGAATTGTACCCGGTCGAGGCATGACGTCGACCCCACGAGAAAACCCGCCTGTCAACGGCTGAAGTATAACGTCAACCCTACGAAAAGAACCTTGTAGGGGACGGGCCCGCCCGTCCCGAATTGTACCCGGTCGAGGCAGGCTACAACCCACCGAAAAGATCCTCCCGTCCACCATCGAGGCCGGCAATCAACCCCACGAAATGATCCTCCCGTCAACGGGTGAAGCAGGCTTCAACCCTACGAACAGAACCTTGTAGGGGCCGAGCCTGCTCGTCCCGACGTGG
>JAYFQB010000312.1:0-5808 GCA_034927385.1 Anaerolineaceae bacterium
GTCGGGAGACCTCGCAAGAACAGGACCTCGCAAGAACAGGGCAACAATCCCGGTTTGGAATGGAGGGTTTGGAATGGAGAAATTTTCGCTCAGGTGCCAGTTATGCTAAAATAGACCCTTATGGACGTAAAGGTAGTCGCAACGAATAAAAAGGCTCGCTTTGAGTATTTTATTGAGGACACTTTCGAAGCCGGTCTGGCATTGAAAGGCACCGAAATAAAGTCGATCCGAAGCGGACAAATCAGCCTACAGGAAGCCTACGTGCGGACCAACGGGGAGCAAGCCTGGTTGGTTGGGGCTCACGTGGCGCCGTATGCGCATGCCAGCGCCGCCCAGCACGATCCCTCGCGTGAGAGGAAACTGCTGCTTCACAAGCGGGAGATCAAAACGCTTTGGGACGCTGTGCGAATTAAAGGCATGACGATTGTTCCCATCCGGGTTTACCTGAAGGCAGGCAAAGCCAAGCTGGAAATCGGCATTGCCAAAGGAAAAAAACTATACGACAAGCGAGAATCCATCAAAGAACGCGACATCGCGCGGGAAGGTTCCCGCAGATCGAGCGATTATTAAGCCTTCTCTCTACAGATTCTCGAGTGTCAGTACTCTCTGGATATAATAAGCCTATGAAAATTAACCAAGCAATAAGCCGAAGAGACTTCCTGAAGCTTACGGGATACGTTGCTGGCGCGGCTATGCTGCCCACCATTAAACCTGGAGAATCCCTTATTAAACAGGAATACGCAAAGGGGACGAAACTGGGGCGGGTATGCGTTGGGGAATACCGCTCATGGGTAGACATGAAATCCGAGCCCAACATGAACGCCCCGGCGGTTGACCGCGCCTGGCGGGATGACGTTTATGAAATTAAGCAAGAGGTTGTGGCAAATGTGCTCGACTATAACCGCTACAACCAGCGCTGGTATGAGACTCCGAAGGGATTCATCTACGCTCCGTTTGTTCAGCCGGTGAGGCATGTTGAAAACACCCCGCTAAGCAGCCTTCCACTCGACAATGAGGGCAAACCAGGCTTGTGGGTGGAAATCACCCAGCCTGTTGTCGATATGGAGCTAACCAAGTCCGCGTCCAACGCTTCGTCGTGGATCCGCGATTCGCAAGGATTAGCGAAACTGTATTACAGCCAGATTTACTGGGCGAATGACATCCGCCAGGCAAACGGCAGAACCGAATACCTGCTTGGCGAAAAATATGGCGCGCTGCCAGATTACTATTGGGTGGACGCGGCTGCCTGCCGACCGGTGACAGAGGAAGAAGTGTCTCCAATTCACCCGGAGGTCGGCGATAAACGCATCCTCGTAAACCTGCAAAGGCAAACACTCTCCTGTTTTGAAGGCTCACATGAGGTCTACTTCTGTGATGTTTCAACCGGGTATATCAAGGAAGGGAAGTGGCTCACGCCCCCAGAGACAACGCCGGTCTGGCGCAAGATGGTCTCGCTCCACATGAGCGCGGGAGGAGTCTCGCAGTATGACTCGCCGGGGATAGCCTGGACCACGCTTTACCATTCCGATGGTCAGGCGATTCACGCGGTTTACTGGCACAACAACTTTGGCATCGCCCTTTCGCACGGCTGCGTCAACTGCCTGCCGGAGGATGCCAAATGGATCTGGCGTTGGACCAACCCGTCGGTGGGTTACTATCCGGGCGAACTGACCGTGACCAACGCAAGCAATTCAACCTATGTCCAGGTGATTGAAAGCTGACTAAGCTCTTGTGAGACGCGATGGTTGAGGTTTTCCTGCTAACCACCGATCCGACCAGCAGCAAGGTCGGGAAAGTAAGCGCATGGTTGGATTCGCTTCAGGAATCCCTTCCAAACAAGCTCCACCTGATTGATCTTCGTCACCAGCGGTTTTTTGAGAAGCGACCTGAAGAGACGCTGATTGTTCGTGTGGATGAGATCGAGGCAGTTGATCCCGATAATCTCGAGAGTCTAAGGCAGGTGTTAATCGATGCCACAAACCGAGCGAATTCCCCCGATTACCGCCCGACAGGCGCAAAAGATCGCCTGAGCGGGAGAGAACGCTTTTCGCTTTGGTTTTCGAGGCACTACCTGGCATTGGTCAACATAATCCTGGCTGTGTATGTATTCCTGCCAATTCTCGCGCCGGTTATGATGAAACTTGGGCAAACAGAAGCAGCGAACCGCATTTACCGGCTCTACCGACCGCTCTGTCATCAACTGGCTTTCCGTTCATTTTTTCTTTTTGGCGAACAGGCTCATTACCCCCTGGATGTGCCGGTTGGGACGGACCTGCTCAGCTACTCCGAGATTTCGGGCAACTCTGGCGAGGATTTATGGCTTGCCAGTGAATTCACAGGCAATGCGCAGGCTGGCTACAAGATCGCCCTTTGCCAGCGGGATGTGGCGATTTATGGCTCAATCCTGCTCTTTGGCATTGTTTTCGCGTTGACACGGCGCAAGCTGAAGCCGCTGCCCTGGTGGCTTTGGATTCTTTTGGCGATTGCACCGATGGGGCTGGATGGGGTCTGGCAGCTTGTGAGCCGGCTGGACCTCTCGTTCCTTGGCTGGCTGCCTTCGCGTGAAAGTACACCGTTTTTGCGGGTTTTGACCGGCGCCGCTTTTGGCTGGTTCACTGCCTGGTTTGGCTACCCAACCATTGAAGAAAGTACTGCCGCAGCAAGAATCCACCTGGAAGCAAAATCGGCAATCGAAAGACAAAGGCGCTGAGTTATGCGGCAGTTCAAACAAGAAGGGCTCGTTTATTACAAATTTGACAGTTTCGATGACCTGGCGCTGGATCATGCCATTTTCAGTAGAATCGGCGGCAATTCGCAAGGACCCTATTCGAGCATGAACCTGGGTGGGACCAACGGGGATAACCCAAAAGCCGTGGTTGCAAACCATGAAAAGTTGTTCCAGGTTTTTGGTCGACCTTATTCCAGCCGTTTTGATGTCTGGCAGGTGCATGGGAAGACGATTCTGTTTAGTGACGCGCCGCGCCCGCCTGAAAAAAAGCATCCGCCCGCCGACGGCATCTTCACCGATAAGCCGGAAGTCACCCTGATCATGCGGTTTGCGGATTGCGTGCCGCTCGTGTTTCATGACCCCGCCAGGAAGGTAGTAGGCATCGTGCATGCAGGCTGGCAAGGCACATTCTTGCGCATAGGTGCTGAAGCGGTTAGCGCAATCGCGCGGCAGTATGGCTCAGCTGCCTCTGATTTGCGGGTGGGGATGGGACCTTCCATATGTGGTGAGTGTTACCAGGTTGGCGAGGACGTACACAAGCAGTTCCTGAAAACATGGGGCAGGGAAGCCGAGCAGTTCTTCCTCAACAAGGAAGATGGGCTCTACCTGGACCTGTGGGGCGCGAATGAGTGGGTGTTGCGCGAAGCTGGCGTTGGGTGGGTAGAAAATTCAGGTTTTTGTACTGCGGAAAAGCTGGATGAATGGTATTCTTACCGAAAAGAGAAAGGGGTCACCGGCAGATTTGCGGTGGTCATTGCTCTGAAGTGAGATGTTGGAACCTAACACTGAACTCACCCAATCCATTAAACAGCGGCTTGCGACAGTGGAAGCCGGAGTAACGCGTGCGGCTGAGAAAAGCGGCAGGTCCGCAAACGAAATTCTGATCCTGGCGGTGAGCAAACTGCACCCTGCAAGCGTGATTGAAGCCGCGTTCGCCTGCGGGTTGCGTGCCTTCGGCGAGAATTACGCCGAGGAAGCTCACGAAAAGATCGCCCAACTTTCCCAGCTTGCTGGAATTCGCTGGGAGATGGTTGGTCATGTTCAGAGTCGAAAGTCCGCAATGGTAGCGGGTGACTTTTCGCGAGTGCATTCGCTGGATTCGGTAAAACTCGCGCGGCGGTTTGAGGCAGCCAGGGCGGAACTGGGATTCGTTCAGCCTCTGGACATACTGCTTCAGCTTAATGTAAGCGGGGAAGTGTCGAAGGAGGGTTTGCCGGCGTGGGATGACGCCCAAAGGGATGGGTTGCTGCCGGTTGTCTCTGAGATTCTCGCTTTTCCCCACCTGCGTTTAACCGGTCTGATGACCATGCCGCCTTTATTTGAGGACCCGGAGCGTAATCGACTGTTTTTTCAGCGGCTTAGGCAGACCCGTGACTATCTCAACACACAAATTCCAAACCTGG
The DNA here is from genome assembly GCA_034927385.1 of Anaerolineaceae bacterium. Classification (GTDB taxonomy): domain Bacteria; phylum Chloroflexota; class Anaerolineae; order Anaerolineales; family Anaerolineaceae; genus Mesolinea. The sequence goes on from JAYFQB010000312.1 coordinate 4,132, forward strand.
GGCTAACGGAACTTTCAATGGGAACCTCTTCAGACTATCTTGTGGCAGTCGAAGAAGGGGCAACCATTATCAGGCTTGGAACCGCGCTTCTTGGTCCGCGGGAAATAAGGTAAAAGGATAACTAATGGAATACTTGATCAGCTTTATCACCATCCTTCTGCAGGGATTGCGAATTTTCCTGGTGCTTGGAACGCTTCTGCCATATTTCCTGCCGCCGGATAACACGCTGCGAATTGGTATTTCGCGCATCATTGACCCCGTTTTGCGACCTTTTCGGAAATACATCAAACCGATAAACGGTTTTGATATTACGCCAATGGTGCTTTATCTGCTTTTGGTGGTAGTTGAGACTTTGATTCGTCGTTTGTTACTCCCCCTGGCAGCAAGATAATCAGGATTTGTAGAGAATCCTGCCGCAGTTTTTGCAGTAGGCAATCACATTTGGCGATTTGGCTGCCTGGATATCTGCCGGCGGCACGGTAACACCGCACGCGCCGCAGGTGTCATCGGCTATCTCTGCTACGGCTCTGCCAGCCTTTTCCCTGAGAAGATTGCGGTAGATCGTGAACGTGGCTACATCCAGTTGGTCCCGAAGAGCCTGCCTTTGGGCGTCCAGCGGGATGATGTCCGATTCGATTTTGTGCTTCTCCCCAAGTAGCAATGCGTTTTGGGAGGACTTGCGGTTCATCACTTTTTGAAGCTCATCTTCAGCGATGCAGGCGATTTTCTCTGCTTCCTCATGCGCCATCATTGCCTGTAATTGATCTTCCTCAAGTTTGGCTATCGCCCGGTCCAGCGCGTGGGTTTCTGCCTGTAAGTCCTGGAGTTCTTTTGGATTGCGAACTTTGCCAGAAAAGAGATTTGCCTGGGTTAACTCGCGTTTGAGCTTCTTTTCTTTTACCTGGGCGGTAAAGGTTTTTACCACTGTTTCCGCGGCAGCCTCAACCAGTTTGGCTTCCGCCAGTTCTTTATTTGCCCGGCTAATATCTTTATCCGCGGCAATGATGCGGTCAATCTCTTTTAGGCGGCTGTTCATTTTCATCCGCAGTGTGTCCTGAGTTTGAAGACGGAATAAAGTGAAGGAAGTGTTCATGGTTGCTCCGATTGTCGCGTGTATGTAAATATTGTAACATTCAATCCGGTCAGATTTGGCTTAACAAGGCTAAGAATCCCTTTCTCCAGCTAATGAGGAAGAATTTATTGGTTTGTCTACTTCGCCTTTTTTTGCAAGTTTAATTCAAGTTCTCTACGGGAGTGATTGAGTGAAAAAGGTCATCGATATTTTATGAAATATCGATGACCTTGAAATATGTGACCAGTTAGATATTAGTTAGCTGTTCGTAGATCAGAATGATCAGTAAATTTTGTAAACCCTAATTATTGATTGGATCTACTCTGGTTATTTTGAAGTTGTCATATAGGAAGGTCACCACACCTTCCTCACCGATAGCCATTCCTCCTTCAACTCCAACAGAATGAAATTTTTGTTCTGGAATAGACATAAAGAACTCAGGCACTCCATCAACAAGCAAGGCCAAATATCCTGCGCCGCAAATCCCTGTCAGGTGATAGGTTCGTCCGGATACAATATTATCAAACTGATCGGTTGGAAGATCTGAAGCTCCAAGCCCAGTCCATTTACCGTTTTTGTATTGCATGTAAGAAGCGTTGCCTGCT
>JAYFQB010000192.1:0-2799 GCA_034927385.1 Anaerolineaceae bacterium
GGGTCGGCGTATTTGACCAACGTTGGCAGTTCCTGGGTTGCGACGGCTTTTACTTCCGCCCCAATCAGCCGGACTTCTTCCAGCTCGGAAGAGAGCATCTTCTTGATGGCATATTCAAGAGCCCGGGCGTTGATCGTCAGACCAACGTTTGCCATGGCTGCCGAAGGGAGCAAAAAGCGCGCCACATCCACAGATTTCACCCGCGCGCGGTTTTCCCAGGCTTTCTCCGATTCATTATCGCGGCGTGGTGTGTTGGCTTCACCCCAGGGACGAAGCGCCGCCAAAGCCTCCGCATAAATCTGGAACAGCTTGTCCATCAATGCCTTATATTGCGCCTCAAACGGGCTGCCTTGGATTTCAGGAGGTGTTACATATGCCTTGGGATCCCACTCCTGGTAGCGCGTGGATTTTTCGGTGTAGGATGCAAGGCGGTTAGCTTCGATCGTTTCAATTGCCAAACGTGAGACATTTTCTAAGGCGAGGTGGAGTACGGCATGCTCCGCCACGCTCGAATGACCGTAGCCGACGATCCACTTCTCACTGAACTGAGCGCTTTTCTCATCGTTCAGTCCAGCCGCGATCACGTCAAAAGCCTCCGGCGAACGGGAAGTTTTGGCAAAGGTCACAGCAATCGTTTCAGCACTGAATTGGCTGGGACTAAGGCGGTACACACGGCGATTAAGATCCATTCTGAAAAATCCTCCTGGTTTGGGCTTCGTCGTCCCTGATCTGCGCGATCAAATCTTCCACCCGCTCGAAGCGCAGCTCCGGGCGTATGAATCTTAAAAATTCAATTCGCATGGTTTCATGGTAGATTGTATCGTCAAAATCCAAAATGAGGGTCTCCACATTCGGCTGTGCGTTTTGTTCAAAGGTCGGTCGGACCCCAACACTTGTAACACCCATCAACACCTGCCCCTCAACCATAACGCGTGCGGCATAAACGCCAAAACGCGGCAGCAACTGTAAAACATCTGGAACCAGATTGGCGGTCGGAAAACCCAGCTTCCTGCCGATTTGTTTCCCGTGCTGAATTTCACCTTCAAGGCAGAAAGGATGCCCAAGCAGTTCAGCAGCTTTCTCGACCCGACCTTCAATCAGATTCGCCCGGATTAAATTGGAGGATACCGTTTCACCGTCAAATAAAAATGGCGGAAAGGTCTCACAAGCAACCCCTCTTGCCTCACAATAGCGCTGGATGTATGGAAAATCTGCTCCGCGGTGCCTCCCGAGCCGAAATTGCGGTCCAACAAGAAGACCGGCTGGGTTCAAGCTCGTTATCAGACTTTCCAGAAAATCATCGGCGCTGGTATCTGCCAGGGTCTGATCAAAGGGCAGGGTCACCACCATGTCGACCCCTGTTTTCCCTAACAAACGCTGCTTTTCTTCTCGCGTGGTAAGCATGAACGGCTCATCCACGAAGCCGAGAACAACGCGCGGGTGGGGCCAAAAGGTGAGCACAATCGACTGCCCTTTTTGCGATTCTGCTTTTTGCCGAAGATGTTGGATTAGTGCCTGATGACCAAGGTGCACGCCGTCAAAGTTGCCAATTGTCAACCATGCACGCGGAGAGGGATGAGCAGGCAAGCCGTCGAGATATTCTGTCATTTGTTCCACTTACAGGCATATAAATAGCCCTTCCTGGTCATGCCAATCGGGGCTATTTTCATCCCGTCTCTTTCTTAACTAAAGAACACCTTACGAGGCTGCCATTCGTTTGCCTCAGCGTCATACTCTATGAGGGCAACCAGTTCGCCTTCCTCGCTGATGGCGCGGCCCCATTTGCCCGCTTCCACAACCTCAGGCGCCGGAACACGATGTCCATGCCGGACTGCGTCGACCTGTTCAAAGGTGAGTGTAATTGTATACCAGTCGCCAAGCGCTTCTGCTGCTGGGATCAGGTATTTATACCAGTCACCTGCTTCAAAAGCATCCTTGAGCTTGCTGAGGGATACCGCTTCACGTAAGCCAAATTGACCGTTGCGTGTCCTCCGCAGACCGACCAGCGTTGCCCCACATCCGAGCTTTTTACCCAGATCGGATGCCAGGGAGCGGATATAGGTACCCGAAGAACAGTGAATATCAATCACGGCTTCAGGCGGGTCCCAATCGAGCAGTTCAATTGAGTGCACCGTAATCTGGCGGGGTTCAAGGTCAACCGTCTCTCCGTCACGGGCAATATCATACGCTTTCCTCCCGCCAACTTTAATGGCGGAGTAAATCGGAGGTACTTGTTCAAATTCACCCACAAAAGTACTGAGGGTTTCTTCCAGTTCTTCGTAGCTGATATCCACAGGCGCCCGGCTGGTGATTTCACCTTCGGTGTCGTAGGTGCTGGTTGTGATGCCAAATCGAAGAACAGCCTGATAGCGTTTGTCTGAGGTAGAAACATATTCGCTCAGCCGAACCGCAGGTCCGACCAGAACCACAAGGACTCCTGAAGCTCTGGGATCGAGCGTGCCGGTATGCCCAGCGCGTCGGATGTGGGTGCCATTGCGGACCTGCTGCACCACATCGTGGGAAGTCATTCCCACGGGTTTGTCAATAATAAGGACCCCCGAAACACTGCTTGCCATATCGTTTCGATCATTGTATTGCTTGTCAGTCATGTAATTCTCTTTCAATTCGGTTTTAGCCAAGGTCGTTGAGGTAGCGCTTCGTACGAACGATTACATTCTCTTGAATGCTCTCAGAAATCCCATCAACATCAGCCCCCGCGGCAGCTTTATGACCTCCCCCTCCAAATTCTCTTGCGAGTTTTGATACGTCCACACCTTCCACAGACCGCCAACTGATTTT
>JAYFQB010000227.1:0-12060 GCA_034927385.1 Anaerolineaceae bacterium
GAAAGTGCTGTAGACAATAAAAAATAAACACTTAGTGAGTCAAGACCATTCGTAAAGATATGATAGATCGGACCAATTATAACTAATGGGGAAAAGCCGACGAGTATTCCAATAGCCCCCCATAGTTTGAAAAGTAAAAAAACGCTGATAATCCAAGCAATAAATCCAAAAATCCTGATCTGAAGATAACCTATCAACCTAATGGTTCGCATTGTACCTCCCGTCAATCCAGAATAGATACCTGGATACTCTTACGAATCTTTGTTACTAATCTACAGTTGTTAATAGTCCAATTATACTGCTCATATTACTTGAAAGATGGCCGGTCTCACCAGCCATCTTTCAAGTACGTAAACCAATCCAAAAATCTAAGCCCCAACCATCATGGCTTCAACATCAGCTTCAACCGTATTGATCGGTTTCAGATCAAAGGCTTCCACGATGACCTTCGCCACATTCGGGGATAGAAACGCGGGCAACGTGGGACCCAATCGGATCTTCTTAACCCCGAGGCTCAGCAGCGCCAGCAGCACAATAACTGCCTTCTGCTCATACCAGGCAATATCAAAAGAAAGCGGCAGGTCGTTCACGCTGCAGTTGAAAGCCCCAGCCAGCGCCTGTGCGATCACCACGAGGGAGTAGCTGTCGTTGCATTGTCCGGCGTCCAGAACGCGGGGGATTCCGCCAATTTCGCCCAAGCCAAGCTTGTTGTAGCGGTACTTAGCGCAGCCTGCGGTTAGGATAATGGCATCTTTCGGCAGCGCCAGGGCGACATCCGTGAAATACTGGCGTTCCTTGTGGCGCCCGTCACATCCTCCCATAACCACAAAGCGCGAGATCGCGCCGCTCTTCACGGCTTCAATCACCTTATCCGCCACGCTCAACACGGTATGATGGGCATAACCAATCGGAATTGTGCCGGTTTCGAGTTCTTTCGGCTCTTCGGAGGTCCTGGCGCGTTCGATGACCGCTGAAAAATCCTTGTGACCGCCGTCAGGGCGATCCGCGATATGCGGCACACCCGGATAACCCGTCATACCAGTAGTGAAGATCCGGTCCCGATAGCCATCGCGAACCGGGATGATGCAGTTGGTGGTCATCAGGATTGGACCGCCGAATGAGTCAAATTCATCGGCTTGCCTCCACCAGGAACCGCCATAATTACCGACCAGGTGCTTATATTTCTTCAGCTCAGGATAAGCATTGGTTGGCAGCATTTCTCCGTGGGTGTAAATGTTTATGCCGGTACCTTCAGTTTGCTGTAACAGCTCTTCCAGGTCCACCAGATCATGACCACTGACCAAAATCCCCTTTCCGGGTCTGACACCAAGGAAAACATTAGTAGGTTCCGGGTTCCCATAGCGTTCCGTGTTCGAGGAATCAAGCAGCGCCATAGCCTTGATGCCAAATTCGCCTGTCTTTTGAATGAGAGCCAGCATTTCTGCCTGACCTAATGTGTCATTTGTGGTAGCTTCAAGCGCTTCCTGCATGAACGCCAGAACGCTTTCGTCCCGCCCCCCCACAAGGTAGGCATGGTCCACATATGCAGCCATACCCTTCAGTCCATAGATAATAACTTCGCGCATGGAGCGGATGTCTTCGTTTAGATTGAGGTCGTCCATAACGCCGACCGTGCGTCCCTTGTCGAGCAGTGTTTCCACCTCATAATTGTTCGGATGCCAGCCAGCCCAATCGGGACCGCTGCCGTTGCAGTTGGAATTGTGCAGTTCATTACAGCGAGTTTGGGCACGCTTGCGCAGGTCATCCCGGCGGTCGATTGCTTCCTGGATAAACGCGACATAACGGTCAGAATCAAAGTTGGCATTGGTAATGGTTGAGAATAGCGCCTTTGCGACGAATAGATCTGTTTCATCATCCGTAACACCCATATTTCGTCCGCGCGTGCCCCAGAAAGAAATACCCTTAAGCAGATAGATGAGCAAATCCTGTAAGCGGGAAACCTCAGCAGATTTTCCGCACATACCCCGGCGGGTGCAGCCAGAATTTTTCATGGTTTCCTGGCATTGATAACAAAACATTTCGGTCATTGGTCGCTCCTTGAGTTAGTAATTATGACCATATTATGCCACAAAACATACTTAATAGGTCATGATTTTAGGAGACCAGCACCAAAATGATTTGAAAAACCGACAGAAAACCACAATAAATACACCCTTTACTGAGAAGGGTTCGAAGAAGGCAGTCAAGAAAACCCGTACAGTAGGAAAACTCGAGTCTACATGTGATACAGGGTTTCCCAGTCATGGATCTGGGCATGCAGTTGTTCGTGCACACCGTGACCGATCACATTTTCTTCATGCGCCTCAAACAACATAAATAGCTCCATTTGCTTCTCATCACTGATCAGACGGTCAGCAAGCATAAAAAGAACCGTGTTCTCTTTTTGGATGTGTTGCTGAAGCAGATCGCGATAATCAACCGCAATCACCTTGAACTTTTCCAGATCATTGTTTTGCAGGGCTTCCCGCATCGATGTGATCAACTCCCGTCCCAACACATGCTCATGAAGCATTACCCCGATCGGTCCCCCCTGGTTCGGAACTCCGAGAGTTTCCATTTCCTTAAACAGAACCCCTTCTTCTTTGCCGTGGTGGCACTGATCAGCAAAAATAGAAAGAAAATTTACTAATTCTTTTGCAAACTTCAGGTCGCGCTCTTTTTCCCCATCCGACGCGAGCAGCATTTTATCAAGGATTGTGAATACATGCAGAATTGCATCATGCTCATTCCGTAAGTCTTGTGTAGCTTTGCCCATGATTGACTCCTCTCTGGTACTTGATTGGGATTATATCGAAACCAAGTTCGAGCGGCACTGCATAAGTTATGCATACCTGGAAGAGCCTACAATTCAAACAAGAAGGGGCAGCCGAAGCTGCCCCCTCTCACCTCTGTTACTTGCCGATACCTATAACATGGAAGCCTAAGCTGGTCAGGCGCTCACGGTCAAGGAAGTTGCGGCCATCAATTACCGGGACAGGTGGAAAATCTTGCCAGCTGATCTCCCGATATGCAGTCCATTCAGTAACCAGCACGATTGCGTCGGCATCCTGGAGGGTTTCATTGATAGTGTTAGTATATGATATGCCCAAGGTGGGGTATTGGCTACGCGCATTTTCAAGCGCGACAGGATCATGCGCTCGCACTATCGCCCCTCGCTGCACCAAAATCCGGCTGATATCCAGGGATGGCGCGTCTCGAAGGTCGTCGGTATTGGGCTTAAAACTGAAACCAAGCAGAGCAATATGCTTGCCTTTCAGAATCTTTAGTTCATCCTGCAAGCGGTCCACCACCCACGTGCGTTGGGCATAATTTACGTCCCTCGCTGAGCGGATGATGGGCATGTCCAGGTTGTAGTCTTTCGCCGTTGCCACTAACGCGGCAGTGTCTTTGCCAAAACACGAGCCACCCCAGCCGATCCCAGCATTCAGGAAGCGGTCTCCGATGCGTTTGTCCAGTCCGATGCCTTTGGCAATCGCCGAAACATCCGCCCCAACCTTTTGCGCGAGGTGTGCTACCTCGTTAATGAATGAGATTTTCAACGCCAGGAAGGAGTTAGCGGCATATTTGATCATCTCCGCCGATGTCAGATCACAAACAAGCAGCGGCACCTCAGCCAAACCCGCGGGTCTGGGCAGGCAAGCCGGAGCGACAAAATCCTGGTGGATGATGGGACGAAAGAGTGTTTTCAGTCGTTCAATGCTGGGCTCATGCTCCGAGCCGACCACAATCCGGTCCGGATAGAAAGACCCGTGACGCGCCGATCCCTGAGCCAGGAATTCCGGGCTGGAAACAACATTGAACAAGCCGTCTGGTTTTGAGCCGTGGAGCTCCTGGTAATGTTCGCGGATGGTTGCCTCAACCCAGTTGCCCGATCCAATCGGGACAGTGGATTTGTTTACCACCACCACGAACTTCTCCCCCAGGTGTTCCGCGATGGATTCCGCCGCCAGTTTCACATAACTCAGGTCGGCGTTGCCATCAATGAGCGAAGGTGTGTTCACCGCAATAAAAACCACATCCTGGTTGGGGATGTCCGCTTCAGCATAGCTGCCCACAAAGCGCATTTTTGGATGAACTTCAGCGAAAAGGGTGTCCAGGTGAGGTTCGTAAATGGTTGGCTCACCTGCTTGCAGTCTTTTTACCTTTTCCTGGTTGAGGTCGATGCACGTCACATCGTTTCCCAGGTAAGCCAACATCACCCCCGTATTCAGACCTACATATCCAGTTCCAATAATTAGTACTCGCATAGCATCTCTTTCTCGTTTTTCTTCGCCCAATTATACCTGAGCGTTTTTTATTGCCTTGGGGCGCGAAAGTTCTCCAAATGTCTATTCCACTGGCTCCAGTTTTGCCATGAAATGCCGCAATACCTTCGGAGCCCAGGTTACTCTCAGTCCGCGAATCTTATCAGCATCACGGATGCATTTTACCGCGGCTTCGCCTATGTAATCGAGGTGGCTGCGGGTGTACACCTGCCGTGGGATCGCAAACCGCAGCAGCTCCAATGGCGCGTAAACCGACATTCCGGTTATCGGGTCAGTATGTTCAAACATCAGGCTGCCGATCTCGGTGGTCCGCACTCCGCCAGCCAAGTAGAGGGCGTTCCCAAGCGCGACCGCTGGGAACTGGCTTTGTGGAATATGAGGCAGAGCCTTTCCGCCGTCCACGTAAACCGCGTGCCCACCGGTCGGCATATAAACCGGCAGTCCCGCCTGGCTTAGCACCTCGCCGAGATACCGGGTATGCGACTCGCGGTAATTCAGATAGGACTCATCCACGCCATCATACAGACCGACCGCCAGAGCGTCCAGGTCGCGCCCGGAGAGGCCACCATAGGTCAGGAAACCTTCGTGCACGATCAGGTTCTGGGCAATACGCTGCTTAAGTTCCGGGTCTCTGAAGGCGACGAATCCGCCAATATTCACAATGGCATCTTTTTTGGCGCTCATCGTGCAGCCATCCGCATAAGAGAACATCTCGTGTACGATGTCGCGCACGCTGCTATCTTTATATTTTGGGTCTCGAATCTTGATAAACCATGCATTCTCTGCGAAGCGGCAGGCATCCACGAAGAAAGGTATCCCGTATTTATGATAAATCTCAGAGGTTTTGCGGATGTTCTCCATCGAAACCGGCTGCCCTGCGGCTGAATTGTTGGTGATCGTAATCATTCCGATCGGGATGTTCTCTACGCCAGTTTCAAGGATGAACTGTTCGAGTTTCTCAAGGTCCATATCGCCCTTGAAGGGAGCAATCAGATCAGAATCCTCAGAGGCAGCAACAGTAAACTCCATCGGGTGGGCGTTGAGCACAAGCAGGTTAGACTGAGTAGTGTCAAAATGGCGGTTGTTCGGCACGAACTGACCGGGTTTAACGAGGGTGGAAAACAACATGCCTTCAGCAGCACGCCCCTGGTGAGTGGGGAGTACGTACTCGAAACCGAGCACATCCTGCACGGCACGCTCAAAACGGAAATAGCTTTTCGCGCCGGCATATGACTCGTCAGCCTGCATCATGGCAGCCCATTGTCGGTCGCTCATGGCGCCTGTGCCGCTATCTGTCAGCAGATCAATAAACACGTCCTCCGCGGGCACGTTAAACAGATTGTAGTGAGCGCCTTTAAGCGCGGCTTCTCTTTCTGCCTCGGTGGTAAGTTTCACACGTTCGACAACTTTAATGCGGAACGGCTCGATAAACGGAATGGTCATTGTCTCTCCTCGGATTGATGTTTTTGTAAACCAGCCAGGTGTACCCCAGCCAGATAACCACTGCCAAACGCAAAATGCAAATTATATCCCCCGCAAGGACCAGCCGCGTTAAGAGTCTCGCCCACCAGGTAAAGCCCTGGAACAAGCCTGGACTCCATGCTCAATGGATCCACCTCCCCCACCGCCACACCTCCAACACTAACCTGGCTGTTGTTGAAACTACCCGCTCCAGTAACCCGAAATTTCGCCTCTCCGGTTACTTCCAAAAGCTGGCGGATCTGATCCTCACTCAGCTTATTCAGCCGTGCTGAGGGGTCCAGCCGTGACTGTTTGATAAAAAAGTCTGTAGACTTGGGGGAGAAGTAACGCAGCAACCCGGATCGCAGGCTGCATGGGTGGGCAACCTGCCCCGTTAATATGTCGGCGAAGTCTGACCAAAATGGAGCGATGAAGTTCAGACGTAATGTCAGCTTCTCGCCCGGGTTTAGAGAAACCAGATGGCTGAGGTTCATAACTCCCGGACCATTAAACCCATCCTGGTTCACAATAATGTTGCCATTGGTTTGCCCCAGCTTCTCCTCGCCTCGCCAAATACTGGCGAGAACGTCGAACCGCTGCCCCTTTAACTCAGAATAGCTGTTCAAGTCAGCAAATATCGGTCCAAGAGCCGGTAAAAGCGGCAAAACCCGATGCCCGAAGCCCTCCAAAGCGCCAAAAAGCTCTCCCCTGGATCCAAGCTCGGGATACGCCTTACCCCCCGCCGCAACGACAAGCTTCTCAAACCTTTCCGTGTTGTGCAGCCCGAGGGCTGTGGTCTCGATTTGGAAAGCGCCATTCTCCCGGAAAATATTGGTTGCGTGAGTAGCTGCGCGCAGCTCCACGCCGCGTTCCCGCAAGTTCTCCCCTAATATCTCCGCTACTGCTTGTGCTGAAGAAGACCTGGGATAGTACCATCCGTCATCAGTTTTCTGAGTCGGCACGCCCAATCGGTCCAACGCACGCCGGAATTCTTCCACTCCAAAGACCTCAAGGAAGGCTTCCATCCATCCCTGGTCTTCACAGTGATACGCTGCCGCGTCGACCGCATCGTTAGTGAGATTGCAGCGGCTGCTGCCGGTTACGAGAAGTTTTCGTCCGATAATCGGGTTGTGTTCAATTAAGGTGATCCTGCCGCCCCCCTCTGTGGCATGAATCGCTGCCATTAATCCCGCCGGTCCTGCCCCGATCACCGCAACATTCATGCCTGAATTATACCCTCATCAGGCACCTTCCGTTCTGGTTTACGTGACCTTATGGCGCTTTTCCTCATAAAACATTGTGTGACATTTATTGGCTACGCGCAGTTTTTGCTCGCGCAGGAACCTTTTTAATGCGCTTCCACCTACCGCGCCCTTCGCGCTCAGTCTAATCCGAGGTTTTTCCCGGATTTTGCCTCCCTTTCCAGAGGGATTTCTATGATAATGGATAGGCATTTACTTATTTTTAATAAAATCATATTGATTTTTCACGCTTTTTCTGTATAATTTTTACGAACCCTGCAATATTAGGAGTATTTTATGCTGAAGGTTATTGCATTTAGGGAAACTTTTCCTCGTTTTTCTACGGCGCTATTTATCTGTACCCATTGTTCTTCCTCATGCCAAAACAGCACTTCCACTCTATTGCCCAATAAGTTTTTGACCGCCTTTTTCGTTATTACACTGTCAGTTTTAATCTCGTTCATCGCTCTTTAAGGTACTGCTGCCAAAGGCATGTCTCGTTTGGTCGCTCAAATCAAGCGGAATATCATTCATTCACTACTCACTGCTCAGTTGAAGTTACCAGGAAATCCAATACTCTTTCATTGGATGCTTTGTTCTCTTCAGGTTAATAGTATTTATTAATTTGACCTAACAAAGTTCTAACCATAAGTTTTCGAAAGGATGGAAGCTCGTTCCAGGCTTCCCGGAAAGAAGGAATGTGAAGTGAACCATAGAAGAGACTTTCATTTGTACTTTTGGATCATACTTGCTATTGGGCTGGTTTTGGCTTCCCATAGCTCCCCTGCTCGGGCAAACCTGAGCGGCTCAAACGTGACCTTCGCGCCGAGCGTCTCCTACGCGGCAGGAAAGACCAGCGCTTCCTGTTATATACCTGGAAAGGCGCAAATGTTATGCTTCAACCTGGACACCACCAGCCCAGACGGACAGGACGCCACAGCCTTGGCGATACAATTCCCGTCTGATTGGGATGTAAGGGGGCAGTGGGTTGGCGACCATTACGATTATTCCAGCATCGAACACAGCTGCACCAATGGGGGCACCATGAATGCCGCTACGAGCTGGGCTGGTTTTGCCCAAGCGGGGCAATATTGGGCAGGAGACAACCGTGTGCAGAATGCTGGAACCTCCTGTCATGCCCTTTACTGTTTTTATGTTACCGACCAAACGAACCCCGGCGATCCACCTTACGATGATGAATTAGACGCGACAGTCTCCTGGTCGTGGGCTGGTGGTGAAGGGGAGTCTCCTACAAGTGTTTGTTCCAGTGATGGTCTATACCCCCAAAGTGGGTTCCCGTGTGAGTCAGTGTCGAGCAGCCCACCCGCTACCGTGCCAGTCTGCGAGTTTACGCCGATTACGATCCTCCCGGAAACACTCCCTCGTGCCATCGCCGGACAATATTACACCCAACAACTTTCCCCCACAAATCCGGATCCCAATAATCCAACATATTACTATACCCGTACAAACACGATGCCGTCTGATTTCAGTTTGTACTCCAATACCGGTCAAATTGTATGGAATAACCCTCAAACAGGTACCTACACGTTCACAGCCTATGTACGTGGTCCTGGCTGGTCAGAAGGCTCACGGCAGTACACAATCGTTGTTGATCCTCCATTTATCTTTGACCCTGCCGCGCTTCCTGGTGCCCGCCAAAACACGGCTTACAATCAACCCATAACGGTCACAGGCGGCACAGCGCCTTATGTCCTAAGCCTCCAAAGTGGCACGCTCCCCGCTGGCATTAGTTTCACTAATGGCGCTTTCGCAGGCACTCCCACCGAAACAGGCGAATTCTCCAATCTCGTCATCCTCGCGACTGATGCCAATGGGATAAGTCAGACTCGCACCTACAAACTAACGGTGATCAAAGAGCACCTTTTCACCTGGACACCCACCAATCCAGTTTCAGGTGACCCAGTCACCTTCACCGCTGAATCAGGTTACGATTCGCACAAGTGGTCATATGGTTACTCTCCTGAAGGAAGCTGCGACACAAATATTTGGGGGAATTATTCTGAAGTGTCCTTAAGTCTTTTTGGCAAAGGAAACCACAAAGTTTGCCTGGAGCTCACTTCATACAACCCCACCTACACCGTTATCTATGATGAACAATGGGTTACGGTCACAAATGGCACTCCTTTTTACCAGAGTAGTTGGGTATTCCCGAGCCCATCTTTCCCAGGTCAGCCAGTGGAGGGTGCGGTTACTTTTTTTGACAATGATGGTCCAGGTTCCTTCACATGTGAAGTTGAGTGGGGTGATGGCACGATTGAAACCACTTCTAATGAAAACGGTGAGTTCGCCTGCAGGTTGCCGCAACATGTTTACACTGCGGTCGGGGTTTATGAGATCATGATTACAGTTACGGATGATGAAGGTGCTAATTTTGAGGTATTGGCGGAACACCATCCGGTTGTTTATCTTTTCGCTCAAGCAATCAATCAGATGATGGCTTCCAATACTTTGCCCACCTCCATTCGCCTGACAGGTCACGCGCCTATGGGAACCGAAATTCTGCAATTCAACATCACCACACCCCCCGCACATGGTTCTTTGGGAATGCCGGAGTTTGACAAATGCGTGCCCGACGCAATCTCCCAGTCAACAATTTGCACAGCCCATGTGACCTATACCCCCACCATCACTTCTCCGCTTTTTGTTGGTGACGACTCTTTCGAGTTTACAGTGAGTGATGCTAACCACACCTCGGATCCAGCCCATGTCCAGTTACGGGTGGATGAAAATAATCCGCCTACCGCTGAAGATGGAACAGCTCTTGTAATTTCTACTCAGCCAAGTGGAATCAGTATCTTTGCCAGTGACATGGATGCCTATAACTTCACTTTGGATGAGGTTACATTTATCATTGACACCCAACCCCAGCATGGAACACTCCAATTCTCAGGCGATCCCCAAATTGATGAGGAGTTGTATGATGATGATGACTGGTATCTTATTGGCGCGCGGTGGTCACAAGCGCTGATTTACACGCCATTTCCAGGCACAACCGCCGAAACGGACACATTCACCTTCCACGTGAATGACTCTCATCAGGATTCCAACATCGCAACCATATCGCTCACTTTTCACACCCCAATCACATTGCATGTGAATGTAAATGACGACGTCGTCGATATGGATGGCTGCAACGCCGCCCATTGCAGTCTGCGCGAAGCTGTCGCGGCTGCCCTGATAGGCGATACCATCGACTTTACCCTACCGCTCCCGAACACAATCACGCTAACCGCCGACAGCGGCGGCGAACTGCTGATCAGCCAAGCTATCCACATCCTTGGTCCCGGTGCCGACCAACTGGCTATCAGTGCTGGGTTCACAGATCCAGAAATGGATCCAAGCGAAGGGTTCAGGGTTGTCCATATCTATAACCCCATGGGGATGGTCGATGTGGAAATCGCCGGGCTTACCATCCGGGATGGTCGTTCATTTGCGGGTGGCGGAATTTTGGTGTACGAAAACGCAAAATTGACTCTCAGAGATTGCGTCATCGGTCCTTCAAATGTTGTCGCGTATGCTGGCGGGGGTATCGCCGTAATATACGCTGAGCTAAACATGTATGGCTCCACCGTCATAGGCAACGAGGGCACTGGCACGTTGGGAGGCGCTGGCATGGTCGCGGTTTCCAGTGATTTGACCATCACAAATTCAACCATAACCGGCAACATCACCAACAATTACGGAGGTGGATTACTGGTTCAATATCTCAGCAACGTAAACCTGACTCACACCACCATTTCAGGTAACATCGCCAACCAGGACTATGAAACGCAACCCCAGGGTGGCGGTGGAGGAATCGTCAATCAAGATTCCACAGTGACAATGCAAAACTGCATCGTTGCGGGTAACACCGACCTGACTTTACCATCCGTGCACGCCAAGTGGCACGATGTTAATGGCAGTGTAGTCTCGCTTGGTGGCAACATTGTTGGTGATAAAACCGGATCAATTGGCTGGCTGCCGGGAGACATCGCGGGCACATCCACAAGCCCGGTTGACCCCCTGTTAGGCTTGCTCAATGTTCACGTACCTGGCAAAACCCCAACTTGCCCCTTGGTGCAAGGCAGTCCCGCCATCGACTTTGCAGTCTGCTCTGCAGCCGCAGCCACAGACCAGCGCGGTATTAAACGACCGCAGGGAATCATGTGCGATAGCGGCGCGTTTGAGGTGGAAAATAGCCTTACTTACCTCTTCATACCTCTGATCCTGCGCTGATCAGGCGTTACACAGCCGCGTAGAACCGTTTTAACACAAATTAGACCGCAATCCCTCCCAAAACTGGGAGGGATTTTTATGAAAAAGGATCGTACGCATCCGAAACCACGGCCGTTTAGTGGATAATTGCTCTTACCCAGTCTATCCTACTCCACAATGACCCACCTGGTTACTTCCAACGTATTTCCCCCACTTTCCATGCTTGTATCACCCTGGTTGAAGCATAAGCATCCTATTTTCCATGTAATTTCCAACTTCATTAAATGGCTACGCGCATTACATGATGCGGGGTTAGCTTATGGTGCTCATTTTCCAACATCTCAACGTCAACGGTTTTACTACCCTTTACCCACAGGGATCGATGCCTGAATGGTTGATCCCAACCAGCGGTCAAAAACAAATCAGGCTGACCAAAGAGGTCAGCCTGATTTCCTTCAATCTATCTCCCGCGAGCGCGTTCTACAACCGACCCGCGGGTTCGGTTAAGCTTCCTACCGCCAGATAATGGGCAGGAACAAGCCCACATAAGGCTTGACAACAATTGTCACCAAGGCGTCGTCACTCCACTCGCCCTTGCCCCGGACAGACAGCACCATATAGCGGAAGGTGTCCGTTCCCATGAAGCCCGGGTTGGGTATGTAGGTGAAGGAGCCGTCATTGTTGAGGGTCAACGTGCCGTGGGTTGGTTGAACCAAAATCTGCAATGTGACTGTCTCGTCTGGATCCAGCAGAATGTCATTTGCCAGGACGCCAGGCGCCGCGACATCGAGCGTAATGCCAGCCATGGTTTCGTATTCGTCATCGTTGGCGATAGGCCAGTCGTTGACCGGGGT